>NZ_JBSFYR010000087.1:0-31911 GCF_053599875.1 Streptomyces sp. NPDC005151
CGGAATGCTCCACAAGACCGGCCGCGCGACCTACACCCTCGCCACCTGACGAACCTCCTTGACAGCCCCGCCGATCAGCAAACTTCGCGGCCTTGGTTCTTTGAGGATTGCTCAAATGTCACTGAAGGAACCGATGCCTCCGGTGTGGGTACGGCTAGCGTGCACGTTCGCCGACGACTTTCCGCGATCGGGAGTGCAGGAAGACGAACGGAGGGAACCATGGAGATTCAGGTTTTGGGTCCGCTGTGTGCCGCCGTGAACGGGGACTTGATCGTCCTGAGGTGCCCCCCAATTGCCGGTCGGTCCAACAAGGACGGCTGGTGCGGGATGGGCGCGGTCCAGGGGTGGTCGTCATCTCGTTCGCGTTGTGCCCAGGCCCTTTCGCCGCGAGGCAGACGTGCGTTCGAGGTCGCCCGCCGGCGGCATCCGGGCGACGGATCATGGCCCTCCGCGCATGACTCGCTTCAGCCATCGTGACCGCGTGCCGTTTCCCGAGGTGACGCCGGGCACGCACGGAATGCCGGCCGCGCCTTCCCGGCCGGGGGCTGCGAGGCCCTGCCGGTGCCCGCCGGTTTCCGCACCGGCGGCGGGCTGGACTCGGCCGAGTCCCACCGCTTCTTGCCGCCCCCGCTCGAGTCCCGCTCGAGTCCTCCTCGAGACTGCCTCGACGGCCACTCGAACTCCCGCCCTCGACGGGCCGAATTCCCTCGTGCGGATGGCCACGCCCCGCATGATGCAAGCACAACCCACTGGGAGGGCAGGTAAGTTGAGTCTGAACGCGGGTGTTATCGACGGGGGTGACGGCCACGGCCACGCCGTGATCATCGGCTCGGGCATCGCCGGGCTCACCGCGGCGCGGGCCCTGGCCAACTTCATGGACCGGGTCACCGTGATCGAGCGCGACTGGGTGCCACGCGGACCCGGGCGGCGCCGGGGCGTGCCCCAGGCGCGGCACACGCACAGCCTCATGACAGCTGCCCAGCAGGGCCTGGAGCAGTTGTTTCCCGGCATAGGCCAGGACCTGACCGGCGCCGGAGCGGTGCGCGTCCGCATGCCCGAGGACATGCTGCTGCTCGGCCCGGGCGGCTGGCTGCCCCGGTTCGACTCGGACCTGTCGATGCTAAGCGCTAGCCGCGATCTGATCGACGCGGTGATGCGCGACCGGCTGCTCGCCGACTCCAAGGTGGCCTTTTTGCAGGAGCACGAGGTCGTCTCCCTGCAGCCCGGCCGCCACGACACCGTCACCGGCGTATGGGTGCGCGGGCGGGACCGGAAGGCGACCGACGGATGGGCTGCCCGGCGCCTGATATCCGCCGACTTCGTGGTCGATGCCACCGGACGCGGCTCGTGCGCCCCCCAATGGCTTGCCGAACTCGGTTACGAGCCGCCCAGGGAAACGGTGGCCGATGCCGGTACCAGGTACACCACCGTCGTGTCCGCGCCGCCCATCGGCCATGTCGCCGACTGGAAGAGCCTGTTACTCATGGCTTCGGCCGAAAATCCGGTGCAGGGCATGCTCAATCCCATCGAGGGCGGCCGCTGGTCGGTGTCGATCTGTACCAGTGACGGCAAGCGATCACCCGCCGACCACGAGGGGCTGCTGCGCGCGGCGGGCGCCCTGCGTCACCCGCTGCTGCGCGACGTCATCGAGTCCGCCACCCCGCTCGGCCCGGTCTACGGCAGCGGCCGGACCGAGAACCGCTGGCGTCATTACGAGAAGCTGCGCCGCTGGCCCGACCAGTTCGTCGTCATCGGCGACGCCCTCGCCGCCCTCGACCCGGCCCACGGTCAGGGCATGACGATCGCGGTGCAGTCCGCCCTCGTCCTCGATCACATGCTGACCAGTCATGGCACAGCGGTCGGCCTGGGTTATCGGCTGCGCCGGGCCCTTGCCCACCGCCTGGCCCCCGCCTGGCACATGAGCACCCGCAATCTGCGCGCGGCGAAGGGGGGCCAAGAGCTGCGGGCCGGAGTGCGCACCCGGCTCAGCAGGCGGTACGCGGACCGGATCGCGGCCGCTGCGACCACCGATCCGTACGCGGCGACGCTGCTGCTCGAACTGCTGCAGACGGCCGCCGAGCCCGCCGCGGCGCTGCGGCCGGGCGCGCTGCGGGCCGCGCTCCGCGGCCCGCGCGGCCCGGCCCAGGCGACGCCGCCCAGCACCACCCACGGCCAGGACGCGCTCCGGCGCCGCTCCGTCGCGCCGGACGCATCTGCCGCCGGGGTCTCCACCGGCTCTGCCGGGCGCAGACCCACCACGGGGTCCTCGGCACAGTGGCCTGCCGTGGCGCCCGCCGGTGACCGGCGGCGGCCGTGAGTGCCGCGCTCTGGAACGCGCGGCAGGTTGTAGCCGGTCGCGAGCCGCGCTGAGCGTGGTCCTATGCTTTCGGTGTGACAAGAGTGGATCAACTAGCAATTTTGCAGGAGCAGTTGAGCGAAAGGCGGGCACCGTGCACGGCCAACGAGGCTGGGAAGCATGGCCAGTTATGCACGGAGGTGGCCGATGTACACCCCGCTGACTCGAAACTCGCTCAAGAAACAGTCGAGTTAGGGTTGGGATTCGGCTTGAAGTCGGTTGTTCGGTCGAGTCGTGCGTCGATAGCGTTTCATCTGCTCCAGGGCACGGGCCCGCTTGTGCCGCGGCAGGCCGCCCCCACCACCGACCGTTCGCTGGCCGGACCGGGTGTGCCTGTGACAACCGAGCGGCGAGGGGAGGGCGCGCGGGTATGAGCACGACCGAAACAGCGCCGCAGGGTACGCGCACCGAGACGCCGAAGGGCGAGCGCATCGCCGATTGGGCGGACGAGCGGCTCGGGATCTACAACTTCCGGTTCCTGATCCGCAAGGTGTTTCCCGAGCACTGGTCGTTCATGTTCGGCGAGATAGCGCTCTACAGCTTCGTCGTGCTGATTCTCACCGGGACTTGGCTCACCTTCTTCTTCGAGCCGAGCATGGCCGAGACCGTCTACCACGGCTCGTACGGCCCGCTCCAGGGCGTGCGGATGTCGGGGGCCTACGCCTCCACAGTGGAGATCAGCTTCGAGGTGCGCGGCGGCCTGTTCATCCGCCAGCTGCACCACTGGTCGGCCCTGGTCATGATCGGTTCGCTCTGCCTGCACACGCTGCGGCATTTCCTCACCGGCTCATTCCGCAAACCGCGAGAGGTCAACTGGCTGATCGGCTTCGTGCTGCTCGTCCTGGTGACCCTGGAGGGCTTTTTCGGGTACTCGCTCCCCGACGACCTGCTCTCCGGCACCGGCATGCGCATCGCCTCGGGCGTCACGCTCGCCGTCCCGCTGGTCGGCACCTATGTGCACATGCTTGCGTTCGGCGGCGAGTTCCCCGGCCATGACCTCGTGCCCCGGGTCTACAGCCTGCACATCCTGCTGATCCCAGGACTCGTGTTCATCCTGCTCACCATCCACCTGATCCTGGTCTTCTACCACAAGCACACCCAGTTCCGGGGCCCGGGCCGCACCGAGAAGAACGTCGTCGGTGAGCCCCTTGTGCCGAACTACACGGCCAAGGCCGGCGGCTTCTTCTTCCTGGTCTTCGGGGTGCTCGCGCTGCTGGGGGGCATCGCGCAGATCAACCCGGTGTGGAACTACGGTCCCTACCGTGCCGACCAGATCTCCCAGGGATCCCAGCCGGACTGGTACATGGGTTTCCTCGAAGGCGCGCTGCGGGCCTTCCCGGCCTGGGAGTTCACCATCTGGGGCGGCTACACCGTCAATCTCGGCATCGTGGTCCCGGCCGTCATCCTGCCCACGGTGATGATGGCCGTGATCGCTCTCTGGCCGTTCTTGGAGGCCTGGGTCACCGGGGACAGAAGGGAGCACCATCTCCTCGACCGGCCGCGCGACCACCCCACGCGGACCGCGTTCGGCTGCGCGTTCGTCGCCCTTTACCTGGTGCTGTTCTTCGGCGGCGCCAACGACATCCTGGCCGCGCGCTTCGATCTGTCCCTGAACTCGATCACCTGGGTGGTACGGATCGGGGTCTTCCTCGTCCCGGTGCTGACCTACGTCATCACCCGACGGATCTGCCTGGGCCTGCAGCGGAGGGACCGCGACAAGCTCCTGCACGGCCGCGAGACCGGAAAGATCCAGAAGCTGCCGCACGGCGAGTTCGTCGAGGTGCACGAGCGCCTCGACCGGGGAGGGGAGTACGCGCTGCTGGCCAGGGAGTCCTACCAGCCGCTGCCGGCGCCCGAGACGGAACGCAACGGCGTGCCCAATCCCAAGGCCCGCAAAGAGGTGCTGCGCTACCGGCTCAGCCGCTGGCTGTACGGCAACCAGATCGCCAAGCCGACCCCGCAGGAGATGGAGCAGGCCCTGGAACACTTCGGCCACTCGGCCAACGGGCACGGCTCGGCAGACGGGCACCTGGAAACCGGCGCCCGGCGCGCCCTCAAGGAGCGGGAGCCGGACCAGGACGTGCACTGACCCGGCGGCCCACAGCCGAAAACCGGGCCAGGGACGGCGGCGCGGGTGATCAGAGGACGGTCACCCGCGCCGCCGCCGTTCCACCGCCCGCGGCCCGCGGCCCGCCGTTCGGCCTTCTGCCGTTCCACCGTCCGCCGTCCGCCGTCCGCCGTCCGCCGTTCCACCGTCCACCGTCCGCTGTTCCACCGCCCGCCGTCGCTCCGGCGGCGCACGGCACGCGGCAGCCATCCGTGACCCGACGACCGTACGGTGCCGTCGCGGCCCGCCGCCCCGCGGCACGGCCGCCCGGTAGGTGAACGTCCGCACCGCACGGGATCCTTCGTCCAACCGGCAGGGTCCGGTTCCCCTTTTTCCGGTTCCGGCGCCGTGCCGGAGTGTCCACGGAGGCCCGATGAACACCACTCCATGGCGCCGGGATGCTGCCCGGGCCGAGTCCATCACCCCGGCGCGCACCGGCCTGACGCGGGACCTGCGCGGCCGTCAGCGCCGCTACCTCGCGGCCATGCTGGTGCGCACCGCCTGTGTGGTGGTGATGGC
Source organism: Streptomyces sp. NPDC005151 (assembly GCF_053599875.1). Taxonomy (NCBI): domain Bacteria; kingdom Bacillati; phylum Actinomycetota; class Actinomycetes; order Kitasatosporales; family Streptomycetaceae; genus Streptomyces; species Streptomyces sp. NPDC005151. Next base: position 4,983 of record NZ_JBSFYR010000087.1, read on the forward strand.
CGTCACCTGGAACCGTTGGCCCGCCCTCGCGGTCTGCGCGCTGGTCGGCGCGGGTGTCATCCCCTACGTCGCCGTGGTGGTGGCGCAGGCCGGGTGGCGCCAGCAGCGGGGCGCGCGGCCCGCGCTGGCACGGGTGAACGAAGAGCCCGCCGCCCGCGTCGTCCTCGAACCCACCCTGATCCTGCCGCCGGAACGCAACACGGCGGACTGACCCGGCACTTCACTGCACACCGGCGACCCCACGACCTCGGCTGACGTGACTCACGTCACTTTTGAGGTGCTCTTGGCGCGAAGATGTCAACCGTGTCACTATTTCAGGCTCTCCTGCCGCATGTGTGGGTGCTTTGGCCTGGCCTGATACGTGAAACACGCCGTTCCCTGTGATCCTTGAGGTATCGAGGCTCAAGTTGGATCAAGCAGGAAAACGGCGTGTCTGTCTTCAGGATATGGAAGCGGACGCTGATGACCCAAAACATGGTGGTCGAGGGCGTCCGGATCGATGAGAACGAACAGTGTGTGATCGTGTCGGTACGGCCTGATTCCCGCCGTCGCGGCAGGTGCGGACAGTGCGATCGGCCGGCCGGTACGACGCCGGGCGGGGCAGGCGCCGATGGCGGTGCCTGGACCACGGGCCGGTGCGCGTGTTCCTGGAGGCCGACATGCCGCGGGTGGCCTGCCGGGCGCACGGCGTCGTCACGGCCGCCGTGCCCTGGGCCCGCCACGACGCCGGGCACACCCTGGCCTTCGACCGGCAGACCGCGTGGATGGCCGCGGAGTGCTCGAAGTCTGCGACCGCGCAGTTGATGCGGACCTCCTGGCGCACGGTCGGCGGCATCGTCGAGCGCGTGGTCGCCGACCGGGACGCGGCCACCGACCGGCTCGCGGGACTGGTCCGGATCGGGATCGACGAGATCAGTTACCGCAAGGGCCAGAAGTACATGACCGTGGTCGTGGACCACGAGAGCGGGAAGGTCGTGTGGATGGCCGACGGGCACGGCAAGAGTGTCCTGCACCGTTTCTTCGACGCTCTCGGCCCGGAACGGGCCGCACGGCTCACCCACATCAGCGCCGACGGAGCGCTGTGGATCGCCGAGACCCTGACCGAGCGGGCCCCCGGGGTGGTGCGGGTCATGGATCCCTTCCACGTGGTCGCCTGGGCCACCGACGCCCTGGACACCGAGCGCCGGGTCTCGTGGAACCGGGCCCGCCACCAGGCCCAGGACACCGACGGCCGCGAACGCGCCCGGGCACTGAAGGACTCCCGGTTCGCGTTGTGGAAGAACGGCGACGACCTCACCGACCGGCAGGCCGCCAAGCTCACCTGGATCGCCGCGACCGACCCCCGCCTCCACCGCGCCTACCTCCTCAAGGAAGCTCTGCGGGCCGTGTTCACCCTGGCCAAGACCCGGCCCACCGCCGCACTCACGGCCCTGGACCGGTGGATCGGCTGGGCACGCCGCTGCCGCATCCCCGCCTTCGTCGACACGGACGGGGTGCCGGCGGAGGCGGCCGAGGTGGCCAAGGAGTCCGTGGTGGCCGCGCAGGCGGTCGCAGCGCGGCTCAACATGCCGCAGCTGGCGGAGTCCGCCGAATCCGCCTTCGTCCACGGCATGGGGAGGGTGTTGCTGATCTGCGGCATCGCCGGCCTCGCCGCCTTCAAGCTGCCGGACAGCCGGAAGGCAAAGGGTGAGGAGGCGGGAGATCAGGCCCTGGCCGAGTCGCTGTCCGGCCCGGCCGATGGTGCGCGACAATGAGCCGTATGCCCTCTGCCACGTCCAGCGCACCGACGTCACCGGCGATCGCGGTCGCCGAAGCCCGCCTCGGCCTGCGCGAACGCAAGAAGCTGCGCACACGCCAGGCGATCCGCGAGGCGGCCCGTCGGCTGATCGACGAGCGAGGGTACGACAACACCACCGTCGAGCAGATCGCCGCGGCGGCCGAGGTCTCGCCGAGCACCGTCTTCCGGTACTTCCCCAGCAAGGAACACATCGTCCTGACGGACGACTACGCCAAGTCCAGCATCGCCTTCCTCCGCGACCGCCCGGCGGACGAGCCGCCGCTGGTCGCCCTGCGGGAGGCGCTGACCGAGATGGTGCGCAGGCTCGCCGACGATTTGAGCGCGGAGTACCGGTGGCGGAGGGAGCTGGTGCGCCAGGTGCCCGCGGTGCGGGCGCTGGTGGGCGAGACCCAGGACAGGATGATCGAGGCCACGAGCGCGGTGCTCGCCGAACGGGCCGGCCGGCCGGCGGACGACCTCGAAATCCGCGTTCTGGTGGGCGCCGTGATGGGCGGTTTCCACCAGGTGCTGTGGGGCGACACTCAGGAAGGCGATCTGCTGGAGATGATCGACCGGGCCCTGGCGGTGCTGGAGCGCGGCCTGACACTGTAGGGCGCCCGGCGGGCGTCAGGTTGAACCGTTCCGGGTTCGGTAGAGACTCTAGATTGTGGCTGTGACCTGCTGTTTTTGGTTGTTCTGGTAGTGGGTGGTTTCGTATTCGGCGGGTGGGGCGTGGCCGATCTCACCGTGGAGTCGGCGGTGGTTGTACCAATCGACGTACTCAGCGGTGGCCAACTCGACTTCGCTCAGGGCTTTCCAGGGCCGCTGCGGCTTGATGAGCTCGGTTTTGTAGAGACAATGCCGCGGAGTTAACACGCCGCCCGCCACGTCAAGTTGACCTCACGACGCCGGTGAGGTCAGCCACTCGGGGGAGAGGCGGTATCGTCCTGGCCCCTCCCTGACCAGCATGAACTGATCAGCCCACCGGTTGATCCGTGTGCAGAGGCTGCGATATTTCGAGGTCGCCGTGATCCCCAGTGCACGGCTGATCTCCACGGTTCGCCAGGCTCGGTCCGGATCGGTGCGTAGGAGACGGAGCGTGAGCTCCCTGAACCCCACATCCTTTGCCGTTTCTCCCTGTTCGGGAGTGCCGACCTCGCGGAGGGTGACACTCATGACAGTGATCCGCTGGCTGGTCTTGGGGCGGGTCCGCCCGGCAACGGTGTACTGGGAGATGGGGCACTTCACGAGGCGAGCACTGGTTCGCGCGCGACGAGGAGGAAGCAGGCCGGTGAGCGCGGCCCGGGTGACACCACCGGAAACATCGGCAGGCGAGAGGATCCCTTGAGCGGTGATCACCTGTTCCCGCACCGCGTGCAGGGCGATGGTGAAGCTCGCCCGGTCCGGACGGGTCGCCTCGAAGAGCCGCACGGCGGAGCGGTGTTCGACCTGGACGCCCTTGGGCCGGCCGGTGGAGCCGGATGTATGGATGACGTAGGCCAGGTCGGTGTCCGCGCCGCGTGGGGCATGCGGTGACGGCCCGTCCGACGACCGGACATCGGTGGTCACCGTTCGTACCGGCAGGTCACCGAGCCGGTCGTCGAGTTCCGGTGACACGACGATCATGGGGCATTCGGCGTCGGATATCGCCCAGCGTATTCGCTCCGCCGGGTATTCGGGATCGATCGGCAGATAAGCGGCGCCGGATTTCAGGATTCCCAGCATTCGCTGGTCCGGATCCAGGGCGCGACGGGCCTGGGCGAGGAAGGCCCGTACGTACTCCGCACCGTTGGAAGACAGGTTCAGGTCCTGCATGGCGACCACGGGTGTGGCCCCGAACCGGCCGCCCAGCCTGGCGATCGCGAAGTCCACACCGCCCTTGACGAATCCCGGACTCCGGCCGTCCCTCTCGAAGGCGTCCAGCAGGGTGGCCATGCCTTGCCGGGCGGTGCGGAACCAGGTGGGAGCGATGCCGAACCTGTCGCAGGTCTCCTCGTCGACGTAGACACTGCCCTCCCAGACACTGCCACGTGTGATCTGCACCGTTCCGCCTTCCGCGAGGCGGCCGGCCACCACATGTGCGGAGGGCGCGAGGATGAACTCGTAACCGGGGACACGGTGACGCAGGTAGTCGGTGTGCACCTCCAGCACGTAGTCCTCCCCGGTCCGCATCGCCTGGCGGGCGAGCGCGTCGAGCGCGTCGATGTCTGCCAGCGGCACCGCTGTCCTGATCCTGTTGCCGGTCAGTGCCTCGGCCGGCTTGAAGCACCCCAGATCCAGGCCGTAACGCTCCCGCAGCAGCCGGGCCGCCGTGCGCACCCGTCGGCGCATGGTGGCCTCGTCGGCGCCCGCCCGGGTGAGGGAGTAACCGGGCAGGCGCGGCAGCAGCACCCCGAACTCCTGGTGGAAGGGAGTCAGCGCGGCTTCGGCCGCCAGGGTGTCGTACGGGTCCTCGTCCGCCGCGGGGCCGGACATCCCCTCGGCGACTTCCACGGTGGGGTAGAGCGTGGTCTTGCGGTTCCACCGCTCGGCCACATCCGGTCCGTTGGCGTCGATCCGCAGCCGCTCCAGCCCCGCTGCGCGCTTCAGCCACAACAGCAGCACCCGCGCCTCCGGGTCGACCGCGAAGAGCCGCACCACAGTGTGCGGCGCCTCGCGCAGTTGCCGTACCAGCCTGGCCAGCGGTGCGGCGGGGGCGTCCGGCGGGGAGGCCACGGCCAGAGTCAGCAGGGCGTGGGTGGGGTAATAGTGGCGCAGCTCGGGGACCTCCACCGGTACCGCTTCGGACGTGGCCAAGGCCTGACGCCATGGCTCCGTACGCCCGATCACCAGGTCCCCCGGCGCGGCGAGATATACCGAGCGGGCCTCGTTGTAGGCCGAGAAGTCGTCCGGTGACCTGCCCAGGGCGAGCTGCGCCAGATCCGCCTCGTAGCACTTCTTCAGCGTCGTGGCCGATCCGAGGACGATTGCCGGCACCTCGCCGCGGACGGCCCCGAAAGGCACCAGCTCCTCACGCGCTGCGACTTCCGTGCCGGCCAGGTCGATTCCCAGCAGCCGTACCGAAATATCACCCAACTCTTCATGGGAAAGCACCAGAGGGCCGGTGCAGAAGCCCTCCCAGAGCAAGCTGCCGCCGGCATGAACGATTGTCTGTGCCAGCATCACAAGACCCCCGGCGAGAGTGAACCGTAAGTGACATAGTTGTCACACACAGCCTACGCGCGTCATGTATAGGGAGACATGCAAAATGGTTGTCCGGCAATCGAGCCGATGCATCCGGGCGAGGCGGCATCAAGACGTCACTGCTTGCCGTCACGGGTACCGGGGCCTGTCGCTCACTTTCCGATCCGGTGCAGGCCGGACGGGAACCTGTCCCATCCAGGTGAGAGGCGATCTCGACTCGGGCGAAGCATGGCCTTTGCCCTCGGACCCGCGACGGTGCCCGCGGCGACAGTGGCCGCGACCGGGGCGACGGCCCAGAGCTCGCCGGTCGCCGGCGAGCTCTTGATGAAGACCTCGTCCAGATGCCACGTGTCGCCGGGCTGGGGCCGCCGGCGGCGCAGTCCGTTGGCGTACTGCTGACCGAACTTCAGGCACCAGCGGCGGACCGTCTCGTACGAGACGATCACGCCGCGCTCCAGCATCAGCTCCTCGACCTCACGGAAACTGAGCGGGAACCGGAAGTACAGCCACACGCAGTGCGAGATCACCTCGACCGGATACTGGTGCCCCTTGTACGACGGCGACATGCCCTCCACGGACGACCCCTCCACCGTGATCAGCCCGAGGATCCTCCCACCCTGTCAGCCAACGTGACAGCGCCCTTCGCCGCCTTCCGCAGGATCTCGCGTCCTTGTGCCGACCGGATTCCGGGGCTGCGGATACGGGACGAACGCCCTCGTGCGGTCGGCTTTCGACGGGGCGCGGACCAGTTCGTCCGCGGCGTCCGGTTCCAGTCCGGCGGCCGCGAGGACCGCGAAGATCCGCATCCGGGCGTTGACCGCCATCGTCCGATAGTCACTCATCCGCTGACACGGGTCAGAGCTGACCTCCGGCATTGCGGCGCCCTCTCCACGCGCGGTCATCGTCCTGCTCCTTCATCCGCTGCCGCCCATTCCAGTCCGAGGCTGGCGAACTGCTGGAGTTTGCCGGTGCGCCGGGTCCGGTTCCCGCATCGAGCACGAACGGCCCGCGGCGCGGGCTCCGGCCCGGTCGCCGACCGTTCGTGGTCCGGTGTGGTTCAGACGCGGTGGACCGCGCGGAGGGTGCGGGCGTACAGACCGTCCCCGTCGAGAGTGGAGGGGCCGCCGAGGTCGGCCATGGTGGGGCCGTTGGGGGTCTTGCGGCTGGAGAGGAAGCGGCGTTGGCCGGTTTGGTCGGTGCCCAGGTGGATGCCGACGTGGTCGATCTCCCCGCTGTCGGCCGTGTCGGCGTCGAAGAACAGCAGGTCGCCCGGGTGGAGTTGCGGGGTGGCGGGTGGTTCGCCGACGGCCCGTGCGAGAGTGACGCCCGGCGCGTGGAGCGACTGGTCGTGGGAACGGCGGGGCAGCGCGGTCCGGGCGGGATCGTCACCCGCGGCGAGGGGGACGCCGCAGTGGTGGCCGTACACCATCCGGACGTATCCGGAGCAGTCCAGGTTGTCGCGCCAGATGCCGCTCCCGGCGGGGCTGGCGCCGCCGACCGGGAAGGTCCAGGGCAGGCCCATGTACTCATGGAAGTCCGCGCCTTCGCGCCGGGTGCCGTCGGTCGCCGTCGGTCCGTAACCGGCCTCCCCGAGAACCCGCGCGCCGTCGAGCGCGGCCGCCCGGACCTCCGGGGCGCCTGCGACGAACATGAAGGCGTACGCGAGGACGTCCGGAGCGGTCGACCCCACCCAGCCCCGTACGGTCTGTTCGAGGGCGGCGGTCCATGCGCCGTCGAAGGGTTCGGGCAGAACGCGTATCCATTCCCGGTGCGTGACGGCCGGCGGCACGGCCCAGCTCGCGGCGTCGACGCCGAAACGTGTGACGCGCAGACGTACGGGGAGGTTGGTGGTGCCGGTGGACGCGAGGGCACGTACGCCCACGCGCCCCTGGCGGGACAAGGGGTCGGTCGCCTCGGCCGTCCACGCGGTGGGCTCGGCTCCGGCCGTCTGCCAGGCGCGTGCCTGGACGAGGTCACCGGTGCGGCGTACGCGGATCGACCACGGGACAGTGCCGGAGGGGCTCGGGAGTGCGACGGCGGGGGTCAGCAGGGTGGTCGTGTCGGCCTGTTCGCGTTCGATCCGCAGTTCCGCGGTGCCGCCGGGGTTGAGGACGAGCCGGGCCCGGCAGTGGTTCTTGGGGTCCAGGTAACCGAAGGACAGGGCGAACGACAGGGCCGCGCCCGCGGGGGCCCGATCGAAGGAGCCGTCCGCGCGGACGTCGACATCCGCGATCATGTTGTCGAGGAGCGTGGCGTGACGGCTGAGGTTCGCGCTGCTCAGGACGATTGTCCCGGCCCCGGGCTGGACGGTGTAATCGGTGTCGGCGCCGTTGACGGTTGACCAGGAGCCGCCTGCGGGTGAGCTGCCCCAGTCGGTGGGTCTCTCCCGGTCGAAGAGGTCCGTGAACGGCTGCTTGTTCTCCACGAACGTCCGCTCCGGGCCTGCCAGGCGTACGGTACGTGCCCCCGTGGTCAGCAGGGCGACTTCGGTGTCGCCATCACGTACGGAGAGCCGGCCAGGTGTGCCGGACAGCGGAACGGCGGTCAGCGTGCCGAGGCTCAACGGCGCGTACACGGAAGCGTCGTTGCCGGCGATGGTGACCCCGGTGGCGGAGCCGCCCGCCGTCCCGGCGAAGGCCGCGGCGGCCGCAGGGGCCACGCCGGGAGTACGCGCGTACGAGACGGACCGGGGCGCGACGAGCGGGAGCGCCACGGCGGCGCCGAGGGAGGCGACGAGACCACGGCGCGAGAGACGAGAAGGGCCCGGAGGGAGGGCGGAATTCGGCATGAGGTTCATGATCACATCAGAGTGCGGGACTTGCCAGAGCCAGCCGCGCGCCATGGCCGGTTCCACCGCCCCCCTTTCAGGGACGCCGACGTGACACCCGGTTCGGTGTGCTCCGGACGGGAGGAAGAGGATCCCGGACGGGAGAGGTGAGAACATGACAAAGAAGCAGCATGGCGCCGCGCTGCTGGTTTCCCGGCCCGGCCGGCGGACTGGACGACGCGCCGGGACGGCGGACTGTCAGCCGCTGGTCTCGGCGACCACGCGTTCGAGCGGCCCCCGGCCGACGAGCCGACGGAAGCGAAGGCACTCGCCGTTGGACAGTCAGTCCCGGCGGACCTGTACGTCCTGACGGCGCGTTCCTGACCGAGGCCCGCATGCCCGTCCGGGATCTCCGGGGCCTTCAGAGGCCACATCCGCCCGGCAGCGGCGCAAGCGGCGCACCGTGCTCAGGCGAACGGCCGTGGGGCGGCCCGTGTCGTGGGGTGCGCTGAGCCCTGGCCCTGGCCGGTCATGGCGTTCGAGGTCCCGGCCCTCGGCTACGGCTCGATCTGTGTGTGTTCCACGTCCGTGAACTCGGCGCCCAGGCCGTGGGCGCGGGTGTTGTTGGCGCGGGATTGCATCTGCGCGAGGCCCTCGGCCGCGATCTGCTGGAGCTGGCGACCGACGTCGCCGCGGTGGAGCAGACCCGGCGGGGGTTCGAGGCTGCCGCCGCCCAGATGGCCGCCAAGCTCCAGGACAGCATCCGGGAGCGCGCCGTCGCTCACGGCCCCCGGCCGCAGCCCACCGCGGCGACGTCCACGCCGCCGCACACCCAGCGGCCCGGCGCCCAGCCCGCGCCGGGCCGGAGCACACCCACTGGAGGAGCCGCATGAGCACGCCGTCGCAGGACCCGAGGATCGAGGCCGCCGCCGCCCGGGTGCGGGAGGGCATCGAGGAGCGGGCCGCCGCGCTCGGGCCGCTGCCCTGGGAGCCGGTCTAGCCCGGCGATCCGAACACTGCCTGGCGTACCTCCACGCTCGGAAGCATTACGTCCAGCACCGGCAACACTGATTCAGGCACGGCATACAGCGCCATCCTGTACGTGCCCTGCGCTTAACGGCAGGTTGGAGGGCCCGCGGTGTGGTGTCCAGCTACCCCGCAGGCCCTCCCCGCTCGCTCGTTTGCCGCAGCAGAGAGGATGAACGTTGTGACATCGGACCATGACCACTTGTGGCGTTGCTGTGCGTTTCTGGGCCGGTCCATCCTGCCGTTGATGGACCAGGAGCCGTGGCGCCGGACCAGACGCCACGAGGCTTTCCACGGGCGGGACATCGACCTCGAGCAAGGCGAGCATCTGCTGGCGACCTTCGCCGCCCTGGCCCTTCACGCCGTGTTGGCCGACGCTGTCGCGGCGGGCAGTCCCCTCTCCATCGAGACGCTCCACGCCATTCCTTTGCGTACCGTGGCAGATGCAGCGACAGGAAAACGGGACTACGAGTTCCTTGCTGGTCTGCCAACCAGTTTTGCCGACGAGGCCGATGAGACTGCCGTCAACACTTTCCGGCTGTTTTCCTATCAGACCGGAGGGACCGGCCTTTGGCTCTTCTACCTGAGCAGGGAGCTCCGCCACGTCTTGGTCACCCTCGTCGAACGTTCTCGGACGCCAACCCCAACCTGCGAGGATCTCAGCCGATGGGCAAACGAAGCTGGCCTGCAGTTGTAGCGGAACCGGCGCCTCAGTAGTTCTTTCCGGTCGATCCTCCGTCGCCATGCTCCTGCCGCTCTACCGTGTTGCGGAATCCCTCGGCACGCAGAGGGCACGGAGGGGCTGGTCCGTGGCCTCGCAGGTCTACTACGCAGGCGCCGAGGCGGATGCACTCCGAGGAGGACGCCCCGGTCGTGGCGTCGATCGACGACCGGGAGGGATTGAGCAAGCCATAAGAAGACAGGGGGCAATCCGATCCCGCCATCGGGATCGACGCGCGCCCGGGTATGCGCCGCATCCACGGCACCCGGTACGCCGGCGAACCGGGACGATGCGCACCGGCCGCACCTTGGTGCGCGCACCGCCGCATCGGATGCGCACCACGGTGCGTTTACTGGTACGCGCCCGTTCCGAAGGGCGCCTCGCCCGCCGCCATTGCCACGTACTCGTTGCGCATCGCCTCCAGGGTGCGGGTGACGTTCTGGGGTTCGTCAGCAAGGACCCGGGCGGTGAAGTGCACGATGCAGCGGGCGATGGTCGGCGCCGCGGTTGCGGGGCAGAGGTGGTCCCACTCGCGTATCGCCATGAGGAAGACCAACCGGGCCCCCTTGTCCGGCTGCCGACTTGGATGGCGGACCGAGGTCCCACTGCCCGCCACGGGCACGTGGAACGCTGCCCGATCTTGGTGGCTAATTCCAACTTCGTTATAACCAGGAAGAGTTGGGATGCTGAGGGGGTGGCCCTGGGGTCGGTCGTGGGCATGTCCGTGTGCGGGGTGGCAGCACGGCGAGGCTGCGGTGGATCATGAGCGTTGGTGATCTCTCGTGCGTCGTCTCGGATCGGAGTGTGTCGTGTCGGTGCAGCCGCAGCCATGGCCTCAGCCGGATCCGCAGATCGCGGCGGCGATCCGGGCGATGTACCGGGGCAAGCGGGAGGCCCCGCTGGCGGTGCAGGTCCGCGACCGACTGGGCGAGCTGTTCCCGGACGCGGCCTTCGCCGACGCGTTCGGGCGGGCGGGTAAGCCGGGCTGGTCGCCGGGCCGGCTCGCGCTGGTCACGGTGCTGCAGAAGGTCGCGAACCTGACGGACCGGCAGGCCGCCGATGAAGTCCGGGAGAACCTGTCCTGGAAGTACGCGCTCGGGCTGGCGATAGACGATCCGGGCTTCGACCACAGCGTGCTGTCGAAGTTCCGCACCCGCGTGGTCGCCCACCAGCTGGAGGAGCAGGTGCTGGACCTGCTTCTGGACAAGCTGCGCGCACTCGGCCTGGTGCAGGCGGGCGACAGTCAGCGCACCGACTCCACGCACATCATCTCGGCCGTGCGGGACCTGAACCGGATCGAGTTGGTCGGCGAGAGCGTGCGCGCGGCGCTGAACGCGCTGTCGGCCGCCTGCCCCGATTGGGTCGACCAGGCGCTGGTCGTCGCAAACTGGAGCCGCCGGTACGCGGACCGGATCGACACCTGGCGCCTGCCCGCCTCCAAGACGAAGCAGGACACGCTCGCGCTGCACTACGCCCAGGACGGCTACACGCTGCTGACCGCCCTGTACGCACCCGCCTCCCCAGCGTGGCTGCGCGAGCTGCCCGTCGTGCAGACCCTGCGCACCGTGCTGGTGCAGAACTACACCCGCGCCACCAGCGGAGGCGGCCGGATGCGGACCCGGCGTCGCGAGCGCGCCGAGGACGGGGGCGACGGGCTGCCGCCCGGCCCGATACGCCTCGCCTCCCCCTACGACACCGACACCCGCTGGTCGGCCAAGCGCGACCTGTTCTGGAACGGGTTCAAACTGCACGTGTCGCGGCCTGCCACCCGCAGGCCGACGGGGACCGCCCCGCACGCCCGAACATCATCACGAATGTGACCACCACCGTCTCCACGCTGCCCGATACCAAGGCCCTGGAGCCAGTCCACCAGGGCCTTAAGCGCCGTCGGCTGCTGCCAAAGCGGCACTACCTCGACTCCGGCTACCCCAGCGCCGAACTGATCGTCTCCTCCGCGCGCACCTACGGCATCGCCCTGGTCACCCCGGTCCTGCTGGATACCTCCCGCCAGGCCAAGGCCGGGCAGGGCTTCGCGGCCCACGATTTCACCATCGACTGGGAGGCCGAGCGGGCCACCTGCCCCGCCGGGAGGACCAGCGTCACCTGGAACCCCGTCGTCCAGGACGGCGTGCCCAAGACCGTCGTGAGTTTTGCCGCCACCGACTGCATCCCTTGTCCCTTCAAGGAGCAGTGCACCAGCGCCAAGCAGAACCGCCGCCGACTCAGCCTCCAGCCCCGCGAACTGACCGAGGCCGTCCGCGACGCCGGCGCCCGGCAGCAGACTGGCGACTGGAACCGCGACTACGCCCTACGGGCCGGCGTCGAGGGCACCATCCGCCAGGCCACCCACACCACCGGACTGCGCCGAGCCCGCTACCGCGGCCTGGCCAAGACCCACCTCGACCACACCACCAGCGCCACCGCCCTCAACCTCATCCGCGTCGTCGCCTGGTGGAACGGCCACCCCCTCGACCGAGCCAGCCACAGTCACCTCGCCAGACTCCAACTCTCCCTTATAGCTTGACAGTTGGAATTAGCCACCAAGATCGCGCACCGTCGGGATGACGTTGCTGGCAGACCTGCATGATCTCCAAGTGCGTGCGGCTGCTGAGCAATCAGTCTCTCTGCAGGCATATCTGCGGCGGACGGCGAACCCGACGGCAGTCGTCGAGACGGCTTGGCCGGTCATCCCGCGAAGTCGATAACCCGGCTGGTCAGGGTTCTCCGTGCGCGAGAGCCTGCAGGTGGGAGAGGGTGATTCGGCGTCGGGTGGGGTCGACGTCGAGAATTTTTACGGGGAGAGAGCCGCCGACGTGGACCACGTCCTCGGGCCGGCCAACGGGGCCTTCAGTCAGCTCGCTGTTGTGTACGAGTCCTTCGAGGCCATTCTCTCTGTCTTCGATACGGACGAAGGCGCCGAACGGCACAAGTTTGGTCACGACACCGGTCACGACCTGGCCGACCCGCTCTATGAACTGCAGCATCGGGTCCTCCTGCAATGCCTTCAAAGACAGCGGCACACGCTCTCTCACCATGTCGACGTCGAGGATCTCAGCCGAGATCTCCTGCCCCACGGTGACGACATCGGAAGGGCGATCGGTGTGCCTCCAGGACAGCTCTGGAATGTTGATCATTGCGGTGAAGCCGCCAATGTCCACGAACGTGACACCGAAGCTGGCGATCTGCGTGACCATGCCAGTGACGATCTGCCCGCGGCGGAGACTCTTCAGAAAGGCCCAGTTCCGGTCGCTGGGGGTCTGCTCGGTCCTCCACCGGGCCCGCAGAACGCCGTCACTGTCGGGCATGACAGCGGTGAACAAGGGGCGACGTGCGTCGACGTCCAGGGACAGGGCCGCAGCGGCCTGAGCACCCGCCACCTGCGTGGCCAGTGCCCCGTACTCGGTCTCGTCGATGATCGTGCTGGTGATCGCGCCGTTCCCGTCCTCCCAGACGAGCTCCACCGGGCCTTCGTCGGGGAGCGTGGCGAGAACTGCATCGACGTCGGTGGACAGGTCCGGCCAGACGGTCAGCTGGGCACGGGGTGTGAGCCGGGTGCGTACCACGTCGAGGGTGTCCTCGGTAAGACGGTGCCAGCGGGAGGCATTGTCGATGTAGCCCTCTTCCAATATTGCCGCTTCCCACATGGCGATGGACCAGCGCAGGCGGGCCCAGAAGTCCTCGTCGGCGGGGCGCTGTACACCGGGTTCGTCGGAGTCCGCAGCGTAGGGGGAGGCGTGCAATCGTTCCGGGAAGAGCCCGAGCGCCCGGGTCCGCGCCAGAGCGCTGCCGCAGGGCTTGTCGCTGCTGACATATACGTACTGGTCCCACCCGACGTGCACGGCGAACACGTCCTCGACTTCCAGACGGCACCAGGCGCCGTTGTCGCGGAGCATGGCTCGGACCAGTTCCAGACCGACGGAGAGGGACACCTGTGCTCCGTCGTGGAATCCGGTGAGGTCGGGTGGGAAGAGCCCGGCCAGGCCGTGGCCGTCGACCGCTGGCTCCAGGCCGAAGTGGACGAGGCCGGTGATCTGTGGCTCGCGGATGGCGAAGGCGTCGATACCGGTGTCTTCGGCGAAGACGGCGATCGCCTGCAGGTAGGCGGACTCGATCGCTCCGTGGTCGCTGGTCGAGTCCTCAGTGCCGATGTAGCTGCCGTGCTCATCGCGGTCAGCAGGGTCGTACTTGGTGATCCGGTAGACAAAAGGCGGCACACTGCTCCCCGTGGTTGTTGATGATGCTTGCTCAGCGGTCGATCTCGTGATCGGGAGCATAGGGCCGGATGGGCCAGCGCATCACTGCCCGATCTGCCTTGCCGCCTTCGAGGATGACCATGGAGATCACCGTCTGCAAGCGGGATACCGCGCTGCATCAAGACGAGTGGATCAGCGGCGATCGATGCGAGTGACGCGATCGCTTCGGTCGGCCACCTTGGAGAGGCGCTGATTCTCCAGCGTGAGGAGCTGAACTTGCTGTGCGAGGACGTTGATCGAGGAGCGTAGCTCCCGCACCTCGCGTGCATGCTCTCGGCGGAGCCGGCGCTCTGTTGCCCTCAGGGCCTGGACTTCCTGCCGGAGCGAGGCTGACGGTGTGGCTGCATCTTCTCGACCAGCTACGAGGCTTCGGAACTCAGTCAGAACATGAGGGTGCCGGTACGCGCTCGCTCTGCTGACACCTGCCTCGACGGCGAGAGCGGCGATGGTCAGGGAACCGTCACTACGGGTGGGCTCTCCGCGGAGCAGACGTTCGGAGGCCGCGCGGAGAGCTGCTTCCGTGGGGTCAGTCGTTGGCACGGTCGATACCCTCGATCACTTGGGTGATGTTGCCGAGGTGCCCTCGCAGAGCCGTTCGCTGAAGATCGGAGAGGCCCACGAAGGCCAGTGCGCGCTGGGTGTCTCCGCGTGCTGCCTCCCACCCGCTGCGATGCCGGGTCGTGATGGTCGAGTTCCCGCAGCGATCGGGACGGCAGCTGTTGAGCAGAGGCCGGTCCTCGCCGCTCGGCGCGCGGCACAGGGTAGGTGCAGTCTGCGGTCTGTGACAGGACGACCTGGGCTGCTGCCCCTCACACCGGGGCCCGCGCCACCCCCGGGTGCGGGCCCCGGTGACGCCCGGCGGAAGGAGACGACGGTGGTGCCAGGCCCGACGCCCACACCCGTCACCCCGGCCGGCTGACGGGCGCCGCGCCCTCCGGTGGAGCCGATGCTCGCCCAGGCCCGCGAGACGGTGCCCGCACCGGGTGCGCTGCCCGGCGGCCTTGCCTTCGAGGTCAAGTTCGACGACTACCGTGCACTGCTGTTCACCCCGACCGGGCCGGGCCGGGGAAGTGACCAGCCGGGGGCAAGCCGCGTCCGGCTGGTCGTCTCACTGAATGTCAGACCTCGGACCGGCCGAGACGCTTCGCGGATGCGGGAGGCATGCCCAGGTCCGGGTCTCCGGGCGTTCCGAAGAAGTGGGCGTCCCACGCGATCAGTTTGTCTCGTAGGCGGGCCAATTCACCGGCCAGCTCCCAGACGTCCTCGCTGGATACCAGGCCGATCTCTGGGCGGCTGAGCCCCTTCGTCCCTTTGACGGTCCGCCACCCGTAGACCTCATCGTCGTACACCCAGCAGCTGTGGATGTATCGGTTGCGTTCCTCGAAGCTGGCCGTGCACAGATCCAGGTCGTGCAGCAATGCGGAACGGGCTTCGGCGGGCACCCGATCTTCGGGGATCGCGGCCAGCCGGGTCTTGGCTTTGTCGATGAAGTGCGAGACGGGGACGCTGGGCTTGTCTGTGTAGGGCAGTTCGACGCCACCGAGGTGGGCGTAGAGGCCGTGCAGGATGTACTCGGTCTCGGCAGCGCGCTGCACGAGAGCTCCCAGGCCAAGAGTCAAAGCTGCCTGTTCCTCGCTCATCCCTTCAAGTAGCTCGGCTGTGCCGGGAGGAATCTGCAGTGCCTCGGGCTGGGGGCTTCGGCGGGAGGCGGGATGGTCATGTGAGATCTCTCGACGCTGTTGTTGGGGCGGATAGTCCGACTGCCGCCAGCGCCAAAGGGTTGCAGGGAGAAGCTGAAGATCCCTGGAAGGCGTTACGGGATGTTGATGCGGCTGGACAATCTGTTCCGGCCTGCTGACGGCCTGATCGAAGCGGAACTCCCGCTCGAGCGCGAACCGTACGAGTGCCTCGTCAAGGCCGTGCTCGCCTGGACAGGCCCGGACACGCTGACGACACGCGACTACGAGCAGATCGGCCTCCAGCTGACCGGCCACGCCCGCGCGGTCGCCGCCGACGTACGGCGCCGCGCCGACCAGCTGCCGGCGGACCCCGGGCGCTCGCCGACATCGTCCTCGCGGAGGCGGACCGCCGACTGTCCACGACGCTGAAGGGCACCGTGCGCTGCGTCCAGAACCGCGCCCGGCTCGTCCGCGCACTCTACGAACGGCTTGACCGCCTGGAGGCCGCGCCCGCCACCGGGGCCGTCGTGCACCCGGGCGTGTGACCCCGGAGGCTTGCCCGATCCCGGCCGCGTGGATGCCGTACGGCGGGGCGGGAGTTGCACCGGAAGGGGACTCCACATGTGTCTGCACCGTTGCTTTCAGCGGGGGACCGGAGGTACTGCCGGAGGTGTGGACCCCCTAAATCGGACACCGCTCATTTCCGCAGGTCACCTTGACCAGCTGCGCACCCACGGTCCTCATGGGCCGGTGTGGTGGCGCTTCGGCCGCAGCCAGTGGCAGCCGATCACCGACGCCCTGACCAACACCGGGACCAAAGACGAGTACTACGCCCGCCAGGACCAGCGCCGCCAGGAGCGCGAGATGGCCCGGGTCCTGGAGCAGGAGCAGCGGCGCGAGGAACTGGCCCGTTGGGAAGCGGCCTGGCAGTGCCCGTCCTGCCAGACCGATGTGGAACCCGGCACGGTCGGCGAGGACGGCTACCGTCCCGCTGCTGGCGGTCTGTGCCCGGCCTGCGAGCACAGCCGTCGCGAACGGGCGGGGCGGGAAGTCGCGGCTCAGGACGCGGTGGCGCCCAACGGGATCCTTGCCCGCCTCCGCGCCCGCGTCGAAGAGCGGTAGCGCCTGGCGCTGGGAAGTTGAGTGGGGATACCGTCCCTCCGCTCACCGCGTACATCCGGGCTAGCGAGACGGGAAGGTGCACGCGAGGAAAACCAGTGCTTGGCGCCCCGCAATTACGACACCGGCTCCAACCTGGCGGATGGCCCACTGCTGGCTGATGGCCATTGGGCAGGGCGGAGGCTCCGTTGGCACCGGCCCGTGGCCACCGACGACGCCCCAACCATCGGTCCACGGGCCGGTCCTCAGGCGCTCCGGGATCGGAACCCACCCCGGCCGACCGTTGCCCCGGTAACCCGTGGCGGCCCGGCACTCCGGCCCTTCACGGCCTAGACGGCGGGGGTCTCTATCAGGTGCCCTGGCGTCCCCGCAGTTCCTCCACAGCGGCCCGGGCTGCAGCGCCGATCACCGCGTCGGCGCGCGGGAGCTTATTGTCGGATCGGGCAGCCTGGGTGAAGACGACGGCGGTGTAGGTGCTGCCGTCGGCGAGTTCGACTACGCCCGCTTCGTGGCGCAGTGCACCGAAGGTGCCGGTCTTGCCGTAGACGGTGACGTCGTCGTAGGGGAATCCGGAGCCGAGCCGGTGCGTCCACGGCTGTCTGCGCATCACCTCGCGTATGAAGGCGCAGCGGTCGGCGGAGGCGGCCTGTCCGGTCCAGATCGCTCGCAGGAGCCGCGCCATGTCCGCTGGTGTGGTGGAAGCCTTGTACGCCGGGTCGTACACGCCTGGCGGCACGACGGTGTCGTTGTTCGCCACGTGCGCCAGGGCCGCGTCCAGCGAGTGGGCGCCCGTTTCGGCGACCAGACGGCTGAACGTGTTGACGACGCCCCCGTGG
This sequence comes from Streptomyces sp. NPDC005151, assembly GCF_053599875.1. Classification (NCBI taxonomy): domain Bacteria; kingdom Bacillati; phylum Actinomycetota; class Actinomycetes; order Kitasatosporales; family Streptomycetaceae; genus Streptomyces; species Streptomyces sp. NPDC005151. The sequence goes on from NZ_JBSFYR010000087.1 coordinate 22,344, forward strand.
ATACGGGTGTCGGGCATGCCCAGGTCGCGGCACACGGCGTCGACCACGTCCGGGCCGACCGCTCGGAGAACGGCGTCGGCCGAGGTGTTGTCGGAGATGGTCATCATCAGCACCACCATGTCGCGCAGCGACAGGGTGACAGCGTCGTGCAGGATGGAGATGCCGGTCGGGCCGGGAATGCGCTCGTCGGGTTCCAGCGTCAGCCTGCGACTCGGGTCGATCAGCCCCGCGTCGGCAAGCCGGCAGAAGGCGACCATCAGAGGCACCTTGTAGACCGAGCCCATGGGCAGCTGTTCGTCGGGATCGATGGTCACCTGGGCCGACGGGCGGTGTAGTTCTGCCACGTGCAGCCAGCCGCGGACTCCCGCGTCGTCGAACATGCTGCGGATGGCAGGCTCCACGCCGCTGCCGCGCCGCGTTCCGCTCACGGTGCCACCTTCCGGGTCAGGGCGTCCTCCAGCAGTTGCGCTGTCTTGGCCGTCTCCTTTGCACCCGGACGGCGCGGGTCCCAGGCCACCCTCAGCCGCAGGGGAAGCGATGGGTCCGTCGCCGTTCGCCGTTCGACTCCGGAGGCCGTCAGAGCGTCGTCCGCCGTGACCAGCACTGCCTGACCTGACGCTACGAGTGCGAGGCCGGCGCGCTCATCGGAGACCACCACGGTTTCCACCCGGCGGCCGCGGCTGGACAGGGTGTCGATGAACAGGTCATGGGCCGCGGGGGCTTCGGCGCGGGGACGTACGGCAACGGGCAGGCGGGACGCCAGTGTGTCACCGGCGTCCACGCGACCGACGGGGGCGAGGATCCAGGTCGGCAGCAGAATCACGCGGCCGGCGGCGAGGCCGTGCAGCACGGAGGGATGCCGGATCACGGCGATGTCCAGCCGCCCGGCCGCAACATCGCCGAGCAGCGCGGCGGTCGATGCCGTCACCATGCCGATTCGCGTCCGTTCACCTGCCCGGACCGGCGCGGCTGCCACGTCGGCCGCGAGGGTCGTCGGCACTTCGGGAGCCAGCCCGAGCCGCAGGCGTCGGCCGTCGGCGTGTTCGCGGGCACCGGTCTCACGGAGTTCAGCGAGCGCGGCCAGGGCTCGGCGGGCGTGCGGGACTAGCAGCGTCCCCTCCTCGGTGAGGGACACTCCTCTCTCCCGGTCGAACAGTCGGACGCCGAGCAGGGTTTCCAGCCGGCGCAGGCCCTGCGACAGGGGCGGCTGGGTGATGCCCACCCGCTGCGCGGCGATCCCGAAGTGTTCCTCCTCCGCCAGCGCGATGAAGATTTCCAGGTGCCGTTCCGTCAGCACTCTGTACCTCCTGACGTGCGGCGATATGGCTTGCGAATCATTCGCATGCCGAGATCGTATTCGACATGCGGTCCGGTGGCGGGCTTGACTCCCGACGGGGGTTGGCCGCGTCGGCTTCGGCAGGGCCGTCACCAGGCTGCTGTCGAGCGCAGGCACCCCCGCCGACGCCGGGGGGCCGTCTCCGGCGAGCCGATCAGGCCCGACCCGGAACGGAGAGCACCTTGACGCGTACCGACAGCCGGAACAGTTCCGCCCCGCGGGGGCGGTCGCGGCGCGTGCGGCGACCGCTTGGCATCGTCGTGACCCTTCTGCTGCTGGCGGGAGGCGGATATGCCGCCTTCGGTCTCGTGGGCGGCGATGCTCAGGAAGACGATGCGGAAGTGGCGTCCGCCCGCGAGCCCTTGGCGGCATTCCTCGCCGCGTGGGCCGGGCACGACGCGCGGAAGGCGGCGAGCTACACCGACACACCTGACGACGCCGCGTCGCTCCTCACGTCGGTACTGACCAACCTCAAGCCCTCCAGGACCACCATCGTCGACGGCGAGGGCCGGAAGAGCGACGAAGGGGAGGTGCAGTTCCCCTTCACCGTGACCATGGCCGTACCGGGCGCAGGCGACGTCACCTGGCGCTCCCGGGCGCAGGTGATCGACACGTCTGGGACGTGGAAGGTCGAGTTCACTTCGCCGGTGATCCATCCGGAGCTGAAACCGGGGCAGACACTCGCGCTCAAGAGCGGCAACGACAGGGCGAAGGTGCTCGACGCCAAGGGCGACCCGCTCCGTGCTGACAGTCTCGTGGGCACCGTCGACCCCGTCAGCGGCAAGGGCACATCCGGTCTGCAGGCCCGCTACGACGACGTCCTGTCCGGGGGCATGAAGGCACACAAGACCCTGGTGGTCGCGGACCGGCAGAGCGGGCGCGCCGTCAAGGACCTCACCGAGGCCGCACCGGCCGAAGGCCGTCCGGTGCACACCACCATCGACCCTCGCGTCCAGGAGGCGGCAGCCGATGCTCTGACCGGAGTCGAGGTCAATGCGGCCATCGTCGCCATAGACCCGCGCAACGGTCACATTCTTGCCGCCGCCAACCGGCCCGGCGGTTTCAACCGTGCCCTCGAGGGGCGCTATCCGCCCGGTTCCGTCTTCAAGGTCGTCACCGCAGCGGCTTTTCTGGAGGGCGGCATGAAACCCGGAGACCCCGCGGCCTGCCCGAAGTTCGCGCGTGTCGACGGACAGCGCTTCGAGAACCAGAGGCAGTTCGACCTCCCGGCCGGTTCGACCTTCGCAGACGCCTTCACCCAGTCCTGCAACACCTACTTCGTCGACGCTCGCGGCCGGCTCTCTGACACCGGCCTGCGCGACGCGGCCCAGGCGTTCGGTATCGGCGGCAGCTGGGACGTGGGCACGATCACCTATGACGGCAGCGTTCCCGTCACGACGAGCGACAACGAAAAAGCCGCCGCCACCATCGGCCAGGCACGCGTCCAGGCGTCACCGCTGGTGATGGCATCCGTCGCGGCCACCGTCAAGAACGGGACGTTCAGCCAGCCGGTACTGGTGCCGGACGCAGTGAAGAAGAAGCACCAGGCACCGGTGGCGCTGGACCCCGAAGTCACCCGCGCGCTCCGCGAGATGATGCGCGCCACCGTGACCTCCGGCTCCGCCCACGCGCTGAAGGACCTGTCCGGTCAGCCTCACGCAAAGACCGGAACCGCTGAATTCGGCAGCGACAACCCGCCGCGCACCCACGCCTGGATGATCGGGTACCAGGGCGACTCCGACCTCGCGTGGGCGGTGCTCCTCGAAGACGGCGGTTCCGGTGGCGCCGACGCGGGCCCGGTCGCCGCGCGGTTTCTGCGCAATCTGGCCCGCTGAGAAGAGGCCGGCCGGGTCCGAACGACCACTTCACAGGTCCGAACGACCACTTCAGAAGGGAAAGCCCGCGCATCATGCACACCCGAACCCCCCTCTCCCGTCGTGCCGCACTCGCCATGCTGGCCGGGATCGCGGCCCTGCCGCTCCCTGCCTGCAGCGCCACCCCGGATGCCGCCTCCCGGACTGGATCCAGTCCGACTCCACCCGCCTCGAAGCCCTCCACATCGGCGCCTGCCGATACCCGTACGGAGCGTGAGTTCGGCAGACTGGAGCGGAAGTTCGATACCCGGCTGGGGGTCTACGCCCTCGACACCGGCAGCGGCCGGACCGTCACCCACCGGTCCGACGAACGCTTCGCCTACGCCTCCACCTGTAAGGCACTGCTCGCCGGCGCCGTGCTGGACAAGAACTCCCTCCGGCAGATGGACCGGCTCGTGCGCTACGGCCGTGACGATCTCATCAGCAACTCGCCGATCGCAGAGCGGCACGTCGCCACCGGACTGACCTTGCGCGAGCTGTGCGACGCCGCCGTCCGCTACAGCGACAACGCCGCGGCCAACATCCTTTTCCGTGAACTCGGCGGCCCTCGGGGCCTGCAGGACGCCCTGCGCAGCCTTGGCGACAACACCACCCGCTGCGACCGCTACGAAGTCGCGCTCAGCGACGCGGTCCCCGGTGACCCCCGCGACACCAGCACGCCCCGCGCCCTCGCCAACGATCTGCGCGCGTACGTCCTCGGCACCGCGCTCCCCACAGACAAGCGGGCCATGCTGACCGACTGGCTCAAGCGCAACACGACCGGCGACCACACCATCCGTGCCGGTGTTCCTGACGGCTGGCAGGTCGGAGACAAGACCGGCACGGGCGGCTATGGCACCCGCAACGACATCGCCATCGTCTGGCCACCCGACGCCGCCCCGATCGTCCTGGCCGTCCTCTCCCGCCGCGACACGAAGCACGCCGTACCCGACGATGCCCTTATCGCCCGCGCCGCCGAAGCCACCCTCGCCGCAGTTGCTTATGGGCTGACCCGCGATTGATTGGGGTGTGCTGGCCTGAGGTTTGGCTGGTGTGTGACTCTGAAGGTCGTCGTGCGGACGTGCACGGCTCCGTCCGCCACGCTCAACAAGGGCCTGTGGTAATCGTCGGACGCCACCGTCATCTACGACACCGAAGACGGCGGGCAAGGGTGCCCAGGCGTGGAAGCTGACCGGTTCGCCGCTCCTGCACTGACCACCCACCGGGGTCCTGAGTACTTCTACTCATGACCCCGGTCCGCTTCTGAGGGACGGTAGAGGCGATGGGCGACATGGCGGAGGCGGCGGGGAAGGTGCAGGTGGCTTTTCGCCGGAGCCAGGCACCCCGTTCAGTGCGGTGACGGTTTCGGGTCCAGGGCGTTGCCGACGGTGCAGCCGCCCTCTCCGGGCATCCGCTGGATCCGGGGCGGCACCCACACCTCGGTGGCGCCGGGGCCCACGCGGGCAAGAAGGCAGTCCTGCGCGTCGAAGCCGTTGCCCTTTACCGACAGGAGAACGCCGACCCGGCCGCCGTCCGCCTTCACCTCGGTGCGGATCGCCGGATGCAGGTCCAGGGCGGCGAGCGTACGGCGCACCTCGGCCTCGTCCACCCGGCCGCCCTCCGGCACCCGGGGAAGTTTCGCGCGGAGCTCCTCGTACGGCAGCCGGGGCGGTTCGGGTGGCGGGGCGAAGGTCAGCGGAGGGCGATGCGGGCAGTCCACGTCACGGGGATCCTCACCCCACTCCGACTTGGGCGACACCCGCACCGCGAAACAGCGCCGCACGGCGACCTCCTCAGGGTCGAGCCATCCGTTGTACGCCGAGCCGGACGTGCGGACGACCACGTCGACGCCGTCCCCGTCGTGTGTCGAGGTACCCGTTACCCGCAGTACCTCCACCCCGTCGATGCCGGAAGCGGAGCGCCCGACCTCCTCCGCCGTGCGCGGACGCTGGCTGTAGAGCCGCTCGCCCGCCTTCCTGGCCACCTCCCGTGCGGCGTCCGTCGCCTCGTCCTCGGAGGACTGCACCACCCCGCAGCCGGCGGTGAACAGCAACAGCGGGGCGAGCAGCAGCAGTCGGCGCATGCGTCCACCCTTCCGGCGCCGCGCGCGGCGGGCGACCGCTCGCGTACTCAGACCGGCGTAGGTGATCGTACTCAGCCGGTGCGGCGATCAGACGTGGGCGCACCCCGTGAGGTTCCGGCGGCGGGCGTACACCTCGATCTCGATCCTCATCCGGGGGTCGGCGAGGCCGCAGACCATCATCTTGGCGGCGGGCCGAACGTCGCCGAAGCGGCCGCGGAGCAGGGGCCAGCACGGCTTGAAGTCGTCGCGGTTGGGGAGGAGATAACGCACCCGGACGACGTCCGCGAAGGTGCAGTCCGCTTCCTTCAACGCGTATTCGATGTTGCGGAGGCACTGCTCGGCCTGCTCGACGACGTCGTCCGAGATGGTCATCGTGCGGTAGTCGAAGCCGGTCGTCCCGGATACGTGCACTCAGTCGCCGTCGACCACGGCCCGGGCGTAGCCGATCTGCTCCTCGTAGGTCGATCCGCTGAGGATCGCGCGTCGCTCGCTCATGCGGGGAACGGTAGGAGGGGCCACGTGAGTTGTCTGGATTGTGATGACCAGTCAGGCCCGTGCGGCCATGTCCCATCCTGCCTTCTGCTTCCCTGGCGGACGACGGCCGGGCCACTGGGCGATTCAGGGCGCGCGGGCGTTTTACGGAGGCCGCCTCGCAACGGGCGGTGGGCAGGCGGTGTACTCACCCGTATGGCATCTACCCCAGCCCCTGTCGTTCCGGACTGGCCGTACTGCGGTGACGGCGTCACCAGCGGGGACCGCGCCGGCTGCATCGGACGCTCTGTCGACCCGCACCCGTCCTGCCTCGTACACCTCTCCGGCCTCGACCGCGACACCCACCTCGCGAGCCTGAACGCCGGCGACGACATCGACTACCGGGGCACGAGCTTCACCGACCAACTGATCGACCAACTACTCAACGCCCTCAGCGACCCCACCACAAACCACCCACGCCTCGGCGACGCCCGCTTCGAGTCGGCCACCTTCACGGGCAATGCCGATTTCGAGTCGGCCACTTTCACGGGCGACGCCCGGTTCCACTTGGCCATATTCACCGGCAACGCCTGGTTCGAGTCGGCCACCTTCACTCGCGAAGCGCAGTTCGACTCGGTCACCTTCACCGGCACTGCCGGGTTCGAGTCAGTCACCTTCAACGGCGCCGCCCGGTTCTACTCGGCCACCTTCACCGGCGCAGCCTGGTTCCTCTTGGCTACCTTCACCGACGCCGCCGTGTTCATCTCGGCCAAGTTCACCGACGCCGGGTTCCGGGCGGCCACCTTCACCGATACCGCCGATTTCAGGTCAGCCGCCTTCATCGGCGACGCCCGGTTCGCGTCGGTCACCTTCACCGGCACCGCTCAGTTTCGGTCGGCCACCTTCGCCGGCACCGCCAATTTCGGGTCGGCCTCCTTCAACGGCGCGGCCCGGTTCCACTTGGCTGCCTTCACCGGCGCCGCCGATTTCGAGTCGGCCACCTTCGCCGGCACCGTCGATTTCGGATCGGCGATCTTCACTGGCATCGCCGATTTCGAGGCGGCCAGCTTCACCGAAGACGTCGATTTCGGCGCGGCAGTGTTCGAGCGAGCGGGGGAGTTGGGGCCGCTGGTCTGCGGGAATACGGTGTTCCTGTCGGGGGCGAGGTTCAGCGGGCCGGTGACGCTGTCGATCGCGGCCCGGCGCCTGGAGTGTCACCGGACGCGCTGGGAATCAACCGCCGCGCTGCGACTGCGCCATGCCGACGTCGACTTCGCGCACGCCGTCTTCGAATACCCCCTGAGCATCGCCGCCGAGCAAGCCCACTTTCGCCACTCCCGCGGAACCCGCGGCTCCGTCGTCCCGGACGATCCCCTCGCCGGCACAACCGGCTCCGGGGTGCGGATCGTTTCCCTGCGCGGGGTAGACGCCGCCCACCTGGTACTCGCCGACATCGACCTGACGCAATGCCAGTTCACCGGGACCGTCCACCTCGACCAGATCCGCCTGGAAGGCAACTGCACCTTCGCCATCGTCCCGGCCCGCACGCAATGGCGGCGGCTCCGCCCTCAGCGGTTCACCCAGCGCCGAACCCTCGCCGAGGAACACCACTGGCGCTCCCGTCAGCCCACCGCCGTTACAGGCTGGCAGCAGGCTATCCCCGACACCGGGCATACCGAACATGTCGGGCCCGCGCAGCTCGCCCCGGTCTACCGGGCGCTGCGCAAGGCATTCGAGGACAGCAAGAACGAGCCGGACGCGGCAGACTTCTACTACGGCGAGATGGAGATGCGCCGCCACGATCACAACCGGCCGCGCGCCGAACGGGCTCTCCTTGCCGCGTACTGGGCGCTTTCGGGATACGGACTGCGCGCCACCCGCGCCGTGGTGTGGCTGCTGCTCGCAATGACCGGCACACTGCTTGTGATGATGCTCTGGGGTCTGCCCGCCGACAGCTGGAAGCCGGAGACCGTCGGCAGCCTGTCCGGCCGGCAAGTTCGACTGCCCACCGGGAAGCCCGACCCGGTCAACCCCACGAACGCCCTCCACGAGCGCCTCTCCACCAAGCGTTTCGAGGGAAGCCTGCGAGTGGTGGTCAACTCGGTGATCTTCCGGTCTTCCGACCAGGACCTCACCACCGCCGGCACCTACACCGAAATGGCCTCCCGCCTGACCGAACCCGTCCTGCTCGGCCTCGCTGTCCTCGCCATCCGCGGACGTATCAAGCGATAAGGGCACTGACCAGCGGGAATGACCCAGACCCAAGTCAGCCATCTCATCAACCGGCCACAGGAGGACAAGGTCGGGCGTGGCGGGTGGCATCCGGGGCGGCCGGGCTCGTTGCCGGCGGACACCTCGGGCCGGATGGGAACGAAGCGGCCCACCGTGAGATGGGCCGCTTCGTCAGTCGGGCCGGCCGGCGCACCAGCGGGGGCTGCCTGGCAGGATCGCTGTCCATGAGCTCTGATCAGTGGAGTACTCACGGGGTCGAGCTTGGGTCCCGTAGCGCGATCAAGCGGTTTCGGGGCGAGCATCGCGAGCAAGCTGAGCGTCGCCGAGGACCAGGCGGCCGCGCGGGATACCGGGGACGGTGATTCGGCCACGGCCGGCGACGTGGAGCCGGGACGGGTGGTGCCGCACCGCAAGGACGCGGCCGGACCACGGGCCGCAAGGCCGCCCGCGGCAAGCCGCTGACCGCCGCCCAGAAGGAGGCGAATCGCCTGGTCAGCCGCGAACGTGCGGCCAACGAGCACGGCTTCGCGAACTTGAAGGCCTGGCGGGTGCTGACGAAGGTCCGCATGAGCGCGGCGTACGCGACCACGCTGCTGCGAGCCCTCCTGGTACTCACCGGCCTCCAGTCCACCCGCTGACAGATGATCAATCCCAGAGATCATGCTGCCCTGCCAGCACGGGTACACCCAGCCGTCACCACACCAGAACCCTGACCAGCCAATTCAGGATGAAACGAGCTCACTGGAGGGGCAGACCCTTCGGGTCGGTGAGGCCGACGGGTTCGGCGCGGACCGCGGCGGTCCAGGCCGTGGGGTCGCAGCCTCTGCCGTTGGGGTGCTGCTCCTTCAGGTTCGCCTCGGTCTCGTCGGTCACGATCTCCTTGCCGTCGACGGTGGACGTGACGGTGAGCCGCACCTGGACGGGGCCGGGGCCGTCGGCCTCCGGGAGCGGGATCGCCAGCAGGTTCGCCGGGTCGTCCGGGTCGCCGGACTTCCGTTCCTCACAGACCTCGCCGGCGCAGAAGCGGAGGGTGGCCGCGTTCGCCGTACCGAAGTCCGAGGGGCGCCAGACCAGCGAGACCTGGGAATCCATGCCGACGAGGGTGCAGGCGGTCTCGCCCGTCCCGGAGCAGCCGGTCAGGATCGATGCCGCCAGCAGGGCGGGCAGGACGAATCGTCTCATCTCAGTACCTCGCGACCAGGCCGGGAAGGGCGCTGTTGGCCAGCCCGACATCGGTGAAGATCAGTTGACAGGGGTCGAACAGGCCGCCGCTGTGATCGCTGCCGCCACCGCCACCGCCCGAGATGATGCCCTTGGCGTAGGCCCGCCCGGAGCTGTCCACGGTGTAGACGGGGCCGCCGGAGTCGCCCCCGATGACACAGGCGCTCGAGGTCTTCTTGGCGACGACCATGTTCCGCGCGATGGTTCCTCCGCTGTACTTCACGGTGGCCTGGGTGGCGGTCACCTTCCACCCGCACCGTTCTCCGGTCTGCATTCCGCCGGTGCACACCTTGTCGCCGCTCTGAGCCCAACGCCGCCAGTAGTCGTGAACCTCCCGGGACGAGGTGGAGTTCTGCCCGCCCTTGAAGATCC
>NZ_JBSFYR010000088.1:0-31854 GCF_053599875.1 Streptomyces sp. NPDC005151
CTGTCGAAGAGCTGGAAGACGAACATGGCCCACACCGGCACGGGCGAGATCAGCGGCGCAGTACCTCGTGCACATCGGCGGTACGGAAGACGTGGTGCACACACAGCACCGCCCGGGGGTCTGTACGCGCTTGGCCACTTGGGCGAGTTGACTCAGATCGTGGACTTCGTGCTGGTGGACGCGGTGATCGAGGAGACCGGATCACGTGAGAAGCGGCTGCGGCTGCTGCCGTCCCGGGTGGTGGTCTACTTCGTCCTCGCGCTGGCCCTGTTCGAGGACTGTTCCTATCGGGGGGTATGGGGCAAGCTGACGGCGGGGCTGGAGGGATGGCCGTTGGTGCGTCCGGCGGTCTCCTCGCTGTCCAGGGCCCGACGGCGAATAGGAGCGGCGCCGCTGCGGCGGCTGTTCGAGATCCTCGCCGGGCCCGTCGCCCACCTCGGGCAGGCCGGTTCGTTCTATCGAGGGCTTCGGACCGTGGCCGTGGACGGCACCTTGCTGCACGTGCCCGACGAGGAGGCGCTCACCTGGCGCTATCCCAAGCGGGCGGGCGAGAGCGTGGAGTTCGGCTACCCGCTGCTACGACTCGTGGTCCTGGTCGAGTGTGGCACCCGTGCCGTGATCGCCGCCGCGTTCGGCCCCGAGAGTGACGGCGAACTCACCTACACAGGACGCCTGTTGGGTGTGCCGGACCGCACGATGCTCCTGCTGGCCGACGCCGGCTTCGATGGAGCCGAGTTCGCCCGGGACGTCCAGGCCACCGGCGCCCAGTTCCTGGTGCGCTCCTCCGCCCGCCGGATACCCACCCCCTTCCGGCACCTGGGCGACGGCTCCTGCCTGGCCCGGATCGGCTACGGCGTCCTGCCCGTCCTGCTGACCGTCCGCGTCATCGAGGCGTCCGTCACCGTGACCCTGGCCGATGGCACCGTGCGCACCGAGCAGTGGCGCCTGCTCACCAGCCTCCTCGACCCGGCCGCCCACCCAGCCGCCGGGCTCGTGGATCTCTACCACGAGCGGTGGCAGTCGCAGACGACGTACTTCTCGATCAAGGCAACCATGCTGGACGGCCGTGTCCTGCGCTCCCGCAGCCCGACCGGCCTCGACCCGGAGGTCTACGCCCTGCTCACCACCTACCAGGCCCTGATCCGCGCCGCCGCCGACACCGCCTGCACCCGGCCCGGCCTGGACATGGACCGCATCAGCTTCACCGTCCTGCAGACCACCGCCGCCGACACCGTCACCACCGCGACCGGAATCCTGCCCCCGGCGGGACCCGCCGAGCTCGTCGGCACCATCGGCCGGGCCGTCCTCGACGCCCTGCACCCCGCCCGCCAGCGGCACCGCGTCAAGGCTCGCACCCGCAAGAACCCCACCAGCAAGTACGGACCGAACGCCGGACAACACCCCACGACCAGTCAGAACTACACCGTCCACAGCACCGTCACGTTCTTCGAACACGGACTCTCGAACCGCTCACGGACGTAAACGCAACGGTGTTGGTACTGATCTCAAGGCGGATCCAGATTCAGATGTACCGACTCTGGCCGAATGAGTGCTGCCGCTACCGATGGTCACCACCGCCCCGTGAAAATCGGCCCTGGCAGCTGCATGCAACGCTGGGATGTCCGTGGGTTCTTCGGGGTTCACGCGCTCGGGCGTACGCTCCGTTCAGCGATGCGGATCAGGGGGCGTTCCGGTGCCAGGCGGCTGATGACGCGAGACACCAGGGCATTGCCGGCGCCGTCGACGACGGTCGCCTTGCGGCCGCCCAGCGCCGCGAGTGCTGTGGCGACGACCTGCTGCGGTGTGCGCCGGGCGCCGACCGACGCGTTGTCACCGGCCACGTCGAAGAACGGGGTGTCGGTGGCGCCCGGGCAGATCCCGAGGACGGTCACACCGGTACCGCGGGTCTCGCCCCAGAGGGAACGCGTGAAGGACAGGACGAATGCCTTCGTTGCGGAGTACACCGCCATGTGCGGCACCGCCTGGAATCCGGCCGTGCTGGCGACGTTGATGACGGTGCCGCGCCCGCGCTCGACCATGCCGGGCAGGAGCCGGGTGGTGTTACCGACGAGCGTGCCGACGTTCAGCTGCACCTGGGACGCCATGTGACCGGGGTCGGCCTCGGCGAGGTCGCCGTGCGATGCGAAGCCGGCGTTGTTGATGAGGATGTCCACGACGGCGCCCTGCTCGTCGAGCATGCCCGCGAGGGTCTCGGAGGAGTCGGGCCGGGAGAGGTCGAGGGTGATGGGTCTGACGGTCACGCCGTGCCTGGTCCGCAGGGTCGAGGCGAGCTCCTCCAGCTTGTCTTTCGAGCGTGCGACGAGGACCAGGTCCACACCGCGGGCGGCCAGCTGTCGGGCGAACTCGGCGCCGATTCCTGACGATGCGCCGGTGACGACGGCAAGCTGGGAGGCGAGAGTGTCCGAATAGTTCATTTCTATCTCCATACCGACTTGAAGGTTTTTTTCTTGGTGGTGAAAAGGCCGAGGTGGTCGACCTGTGTGAAATCCGGCCTGCCCGGCGCTCAGTGCGCCCCGATGGCGGCCTCGACGACTTCGGCGAGAACGCCCGCTGCGCGGTTCAGCTCTCCGGGATTGGCGCGCCCCGTGGCCTCGAGGACGCCCTTCAGCCCGTCGAACGCGCCCACGAACACGGTCGCCAGCGTGTGGGCGTCGGCCGAAAGATGCAGGTCGCCCGCGCGGGCGCCAGCGAGGAGGAGTTCTTCGACCAGGCCGACCCACTCCGCGAGAACGGACGCCTGAGCATGGCCCTGCGGCGACTCGGTGGCGAGCTCACGGTCGAGCCGCACGACGGACCATCCCGCGGGTTCGGCGATGACGAGGTCCACGAGGACGGGGACGAGTCCGCGTACCTGTGCGGCCGGCCCCCCGAGCCCCTCGAGCTGCCTGCGCACATGCGCAAGCATCCCTTGCTTCTGATCGTCAACAACCGCACGGGCCAGGTCGGCCTTGCTCTTGAAGTGGAAGTACACGGCCCCCTTAGTGAGGCCGGTCTCCCGCACCACGTCGTCCATCCGGGCCAAGGCGTACCCCTTGGCGTCGAACACACGGGCGGCGGCGCGCAGAATGTCCCGGCGCGTCGCCGCGCCCTTCGGTGTCAGTTGATCCACTGGCCTTCCCATGGCACCGATAATAAATACCTTCGAGTCGGTTTTTCAAGTTGATCAGGAGCCGCATTGCCCGGAGGGCCCCGGTCGCGGCGCGCGGCGAACTGAAGCGCGCGGCATGACCGGTCGGATGCCGGTGCCCGATCCGGGAATCGTGGAGGCAGCGCAGACCGCCCCCGACGAGGCCTTGGCGGGGCACTGTCACGTTGACTGACCGGGTGGGATGATCTTCTGGTTGGTCATGCTGGGAGGGGTCGTCCGTGGACAGCGCGCCGCCGTCGTACAAGGGGCACCGGTACCCGGTGGAGACCATCTCCCACTGCGTGTGGCTGTACTTCCGCTTCCCGCTCAGCTTCCGCGAGGTCGAGGAGCTGATGCTCGAGCGCGGCGTGCTCGTCTCCCACGAGACGGTCCGCCGCTGGTGTGCCAAGTTCGGGCAGGCCTACGCCGGCGCGCTGCGCCGCCGGCAGCCCCGGCCCGGGGACAAATGGCACCTGGACGAGGTCTTCATCAAGATCAACGGAGAGCAGAAGTACCTGTGGCGGGCCGTGGACGCCGACGGCACCGTCCTGGACATCCTCGTACAGAACCGGCGGGACACCGCTGCGGCCAGACGGTTCTTCCGCACGCTGCTGAAGAAGACCCGGGCGGTGCCCCGGGTGGTCGTCACCGACAAGCTGCGCTCCTACGGCGCGGCCCACCGCGAGGTCATGCCCTCCGTCGAGCACCGCTCCCACAAAGGCCTCAACAACCGGGCCGAGAACTCCCACCAGCCCACCCGGCAACGCGAACGCGCCATGAAAGGCTTCCGCTCCGTCGGCGGAGCCCAGCAGTTCCTGGCCGCGTTCAGCGGCATCTCACCCCACTTCAGGCCCCGCCGCCACCTGATGACCGCCGCCCACTACCGCACCGAGATGACCACCCGCTTCGCCATCTGGGACCAGATCACCGGCGCCACCGCCCTGCCCACCGCAGCCTGAGCCCGGAGCCGAAACCCGGCCCCACCACACCCGACACACCATCAGGCACTCACACACTCAACAACGTGACAGCGCCCTACTGCGTGGTGGTTGGTGCGCGCCGGTTGTTCTGGGCGCGTACTTCCACCAGGGACACTGCGATCGCGGCCAGGGTCAGGGGGAAGGCCGCAACCTCTCCGATCTGCGGGATGTCAACGGCTCGCAGCAGACTGGCCGCGACGGACAGCGTCAGCAGGCCGAGAGGGAGGTACCTGCGCCACGTGGGCAAGTCGCGCATTCTGGCGACGCGCACCGAACACCACAGGGTGAAGCAGAATATGGAGATTCCAACGATGGCGATCACGAACAGCATGCGACGTGTCTTTCGTGTGGTGGGCTGCGGGGCCGGGCGGCTTCGTCAGTTGGTGGGGACTGCAAAGCAAGTGTGGCCCTCCACGGTGGTCACGCACGACGCCGGGGCGGCACCTCCATTACGATGCTGCTGGACCGCGCCCGCCACGCCTCCGTCCGTTCCCTGGAGCGGTCCGCCCGCCCCGGCCCCTGCATGAGCTCGCCGCCGGCATGCGTACCCTGTGGGGCTCGGAAAGTCGTCGCTGCAGGTCAAGCCACGTAGCGGTATTCGTTGATGACGCCGCCGAGGATGCGGGTGCGCAGGAGCCGGCGGTTTTCGGGCCTGTGCACGGTCGTGGGTTGCTGGTCGGCGCCGGGAGGTAGTTGGTTGCGGGCCCGGTGGGGGCGGTGTTCGTTGTAGTGCCGCTCGTAGGCGGCCAGGACGTGCCGGGCGTGGGCCTCGTTCATGATGAGGACATGGTCGAGGGCCTCGCGTCGGATGGTGCCGATCACCCGCTCGCAGTGCGCGTTCATCCGAGGCGCTCGCGGGGCACTCTTGAGGATCTCGATCTCCTCGGTCTCGAAGACAGCGTCGAAGGACTGCCCGTACTTGCCGTCGCGGTCTCGCAGCAGGAAGTGCAGGGACTCCTTGCGCGTTCCGAGATCGGTGGCCAGGTTTCGGGCTTGCTGCATAGCCCAGTCGCGGGTGGGGTGGGCGGTGACGGTGGCGATGTGCAGGCGTCGGGTGCCGTGTTCGAGGAACGCCAGCGCGTAGAGCCTGTGGCCGAGGGCGGTGTCGAGGTGGAAGAAGTCGACGGCGATGATGCCTTCGGCCTGGTTGGTGAGGAACTCCCTCCACGTCGGGCCAGCGCGGCGTGGGGCCGGGTCGATGCCCGCCGCGTGGAGGATCCCCCATACTGTGGAGGCTGCGATGGGATGACCGAGTCGGACCGGCTCGCCCTGGATCCGTCTATGCCCCCACTTCGCGTTTTTCCGAGCGAGCTGCAGGATCAGCTTCTTGAGTGCTGCCTTGGTCGGTGGCCGTCCGGTGCGGGCGCGCCGGGCGCTGTAGTCCCACTTCGCGGCGCTGAACCTGCGGTGCCAGGCCAGCAGGGTGCCGGGCGTGACCGGGAAGACCTCGTGCCAGCGGCGGCGGGGTACCAGGCCGGAGAGTGCAGCCAGCCAGAACCGATGCGCGGGCTCGTAGCGGACCGGGCCGGCGATCTGACGCTGTAGCACCGCATTCTCATGGCGGAGCACGAGTAACTCGGCGTCCTTGGAGGTGTCGCGGCGCAGCAGCACACCGGGGGCGGACAGCAGCTTGCGGGCTGCTTTGTACAGCATCGGGAGGATCACGGCGGACATGATCCCAGTCGAGACCGCTCTACCGTCCCGACCTGCGGCGATGACTTTACGAGCCCCACAGCCAGCGAAGCACCGTGTCCGGCCGCACCAGCAGCCGCAGCCTGCGCAGCACATCTCGCGGCAGCCGGCGCAGCAGCGCGGCGAGGAACGCCCGGTCGGTCGGCGTAAACCGCACCCGCTCCCCACCAGTTGGCGCTCCAGCACCGTGATCTGATGGCGCAGCGCCAGGATCTCGACGATATTGTCCCGGTCGCTCATCGACAGCAAGCGCGGCATCGCGAACGCGTTCGTCACACCGAAGTAGGCCAGCCGCAGCAGCATGACGGATCATCATGCCGCGGTGATCGCCAACCGCGCGAGGGCCCCGGTGCCATCAGCTACAGCTGGCATGCCCCAGACCCCGCACACGGCTCCCACCAGGATGGATGAGTTTTCGGCAAGGGCAGCCTCACCGCGTCCTCGGCCCAGAGAAACGAGTCGAGGCTGTTGACATTGACGAAGTGCGATACCCAGCGTGTGCCCGCCGAGGCGGGCAGTGCCCTGTCGACACGGCCGGCCCCTCCCCCGCAGGGGAGGGGCCGGCCTCTGCGACGCGGTATCGCCGGGCTCAGCCGCGGCGGGCCGGCAGCACCTGCAGGGTGTCGCCGACCACGCGCTCGCCCGTCGCGTCCGAGGGGACGTTGACGAGCTTTCCGTCCACCGCCATCGCGGAGGAGCCGCCGCCGTCCAGGTTGAGCGCCTGCACCGCGCCGAGGGAGCGCATGAACACCGCGGCCTCGGTCAGCGTGAAGCCCTCGCTGACGCCGGGCTGTCGGCCGTCCACGGTGGCCAGGATCAGCCGGCCCTGCTTGTCGATGCCGGCCATGGTGCGGGGCTGGCGCGCATTGGACCAGGCGTAGCCGAAGGAGGGGTCCTGCGGGTCGAGGGTGCCCTCGGTGGCTGCGTCGACGTGGATCCGCCCGTCCTCCACCAGGGTCGGTGCGGCGCTGACGATGCTGTCGTCGGGGCCGAGCTCGACCTTCCGCCCGTGGGTGTCCCGGATGACCTCCTGCACCTGGATCTTCTTGCCCGGCTCGGCGTGGGCCGACAGCCAGTCGGCGGCCGAGCCGGTGCCCTGGAGCACCGAGCCGCCGGCCGGCACCGCGCCGCCCCGGGTGCCGACCGAGACCACCCGGTCGGAGGCGTCCAGCACCACCTGGGTGCCGCTGCCGGTAGGCAGCCCGGCGCCGAACTGCGGGATGAACTTCACCAGGTCGTTGGTGACCGTGCAGGTGAGGTCCTGGCGGGGCTGCTCGGTGGGGGTCGCCCCGGGGCGACCGCAGTTCCGGATCTTGCCCGGCACCCGGTTGATCCCCTGCACCGCGTAGGCGGCGGAGCCCGCCCGTGCGGTGACCGTGGTGTCCAGGTCGGCGATGCGGGCGTGCCGGCCGCCGTCCTCCAGGATCAGCGCGGCACGGGTGCCGGCCGCCATGGACTGCAGCTCGCCGCGGTACGCGGCGACACCGGCCGAGGTGCCCTGCACACCGTCGGCGTCGGAGGTGACGAAGAACCCGCCGTTGACGCCGAGCACGGAGCCGAGAGCGGCGGCGACCGAGGACGTCTTCTCCCGCTGTGCCACGTTGCCGTGGTGGGTGCCCTCGACCGTGCCGGTGAAGCGGTGCGGGTCGATGACCGCGACGTGGACGCTCTCCCGGTCGGCCGGCTGCTCGGCGTCGTAGCCGGTCCAGTCCACCGCGGTGCGGAACCCGGCCGCGGTGAGCGCCGTGCGCGCGCTCGTGGCCGCGGCCTGGGTCGCGTACGAGCCCACCCGCACCCGCCAGCCCATCGTGCCGCCTGGAGTGTCCGTGTACGCCGGCCACTGCACACGGTCCTCGATCGGCGCGAAGCCCGCGGCGCGCAGCTGCTGCGCCGTGGCGTCGGCCCAGGACTGGTCGCCCACCGGGGCCCAGGTCGCGGCGCCGGTCAGCCGGTTGACGGCGGGTGCCTGGACGGTGATGGTCCAGGTCGGCGCGGCGTCCGCGTGCTGGAGGACGCCCGTGCGCACCTGGACGCCCGGCGCAACGGTCTGCGTCGTCCACTGCGCCGCGGCGGGGGTGGCGACCGAACTGGCCGCCGCGGGAACCGCGGCCTGCGCCACACCGGAGACCGTCCAGGGGTTGACGGCGGCCAACGCGACGGCGGAGGCCAGCACCCCCCGGCAGCGCATGCTGCGGCGCGCCTTCCCGGCCCGGCTCGTACGGGTACCGACTGCGTTGTCCATGAACTCTCACTCATTCGAAGTCCAGGACGGCCGCTGCTCGCGTCGGCCGTCGTCTACGGGCGCAGTCCAACCGAGCCCGGCGACCGGCGGGGTACGGAGGAGAGATGGCACCCGCACGGACGAGTGAACGATGGGGGTCGGGGAACAACGGACCGAGAACCGGCGCCAAGGGCCTTGCCACAGATAACGGGGGCCGCTTCGCGCTGTCTGAGCAGGGTTTCGGCGCAGCTCAGCGTCACCTATCCCACAGATATTGGGCCGCTATCAGCGGCAGATCGTCACGGAGCGTACAGACGCCGGTTTTCGTTCCGATATTCCTCGTCCCCCACGTAGTGCGCGCGGCGCTGATGGCCGGCCAGGACGTGCCGGAAGGACCCTCGGGCGAGGGGATCGTGCATCTGCTCGCCGCGGTCGGCATGGGGCCGGACGAAGTCGGCGCGGACGCCATGGCTCACGCCTTCGCCGCGACCGGCATGTTCGGACTGCCCGCGCCCGAGTGGGCCCAGATGCTCAGCGCTGCGGAGCGAGGCGACGGGCCCGCTGTCGACTGGAGTCTGCTCGACCGGGCATTCGACCCGCTGGCCCAGGCGCAGCGGGCGGTCTATCAGGATCTGCTGGATGCCCGCACTGTCCTGACGGGGCTGCGTGGCTTCGGGGCCATGTACTTCATGCACGCGCTGTTCATGCCGGACACCCCGGGCCTCGCGGCGCTGCGGGAGCGCATCGACGCGAGCGGCATGGGCGCGGCCCTGATCGGCATGCTCAACCTGTCCGCCTCGCCAGCTGTCTTTGCCTGGGACCTGACGGTCTGTCTCGATCGGTCCTGGCACGAGCTCCACGACGCGCTGTTCGACCAGCTCATATCCGACCCGCGCCTCTTCGACCTCTCCGGCCAGGAGCCGGGCGCCGCCCACTTCATGGACACCTGGATCCGGGCCGCCAGGGAACAGATCCCGCCCTCGTGACCATCGTGGGTATGACAAGGGCAATCGCTCGCCGGGGGGCGGAGCGGGTGAGGGGTGCAGGGAACATTGTCAACTTGTCCGGGGCTTGTCTGGCTGAGGACGTGTCGGGGTGTGGGGGTCGGGTGTGGGCCGTGGGCTCAGGCTGCTGTGGGCATGCTGGTGAGCCCGGTGATTTGGTTCCAGACGCTGAAGCGTTCGTTCATCGTGGTGCGGTAGTCGGGTGCGGTGAGGTGGTGGCGGATGGGACGGAAGTGCGGTGATATCGCGATGAACGCGGACAGGAACCTCTGCGCTCCACCCGGGGAGCGGAAGCCTTTCATGGCCCGTTCGCGTTGCCGGGTGGGCTGGTGGGAGTTCTCCGCCCGGTTGTTCAGGTACTTCGACTGCCGGTGCTCGACCGAAGGCATCAGCTGCCGGTGGGCGACACCGTAGGAGCGGAGCTTGTCGGTCACCAGCACCCGCGGTACCCGGCACTGCCTCCTCATCAGCTTGACCATGAACCGCTTGGCGGCCTTCGCATCCCGCCGGGACTGGACCAGGATGTCCAGCACGTTCCCGTCCTGGTCGACCGCCCGCCACAGGTACTGCCACTCGCCGTTGATCTTGGTGTAGACCTCGTCGAGATGCCACTTGTCCCCGGCCTGCGGTCGGCGGTGGCGCAACTGGCGGGCGTACTCGGGACCGAACTTGGCGCATCACTGCCGGATGGTCTCGTGGGAGACGACCACGCCCCGGGCGAGCATGAGTTCCTCCACCTCGCGGAAGCTGAGCGGGAAGCGGTGGTAGAGCCATACGCAGTGGGCAATGATCTCCGCCGGGAACCGCAAC
The DNA here is from genome assembly GCF_053599875.1 of Streptomyces sp. NPDC005151. Lineage (NCBI taxonomy): Bacteria > Bacillati > Actinomycetota > Actinomycetes > Kitasatosporales > Streptomycetaceae > Streptomyces > Streptomyces sp. NPDC005151. The sequence goes on from NZ_JBSFYR010000088.1 coordinate 9,856, forward strand.
CCCTTGTACGACGGCGGCGGCACGTCCACGAACAGGTCCCTCCCGACGACCACCAACCTCAAGATCATCCCACCCGCAGACAGACCACCAACCAAGTTGACAGTGCCAGTCGGCGACGTAGGCGGGAACGGCCTCTGATACCAACGCTCATGACGGCGCAACGAAGAGGCGAGGAATGTCTCGTCAATGCTCAAAGCCCCACTACTCACGCCTTCCGGCCCGTCATAGCGCAGACCGCGAGGAGCAGCGCGTCGCCTATGGCTGCGTCAGGTTCATCGTGACGGGAGAGGCTGTCCGGTCGAACCTCACCGCGCGAGCTGTGGGGCCGGGGCCGAGGAGGTCCTGCACAGCGGTCTGCCGCAGCGCCCCGGCCGCGCGGCCGGGAAGACGGTCCCCGCGCGGCCGGGGCGCGGGGACCGGGGCCAAGCGACTTCAGCCGAGGCCGGCCATCACGTGCTTGACACGGGTGTAGGCGTCGAGCGCGTACGTCGACAGGTCCTTGCCGTAGCCGGACTGCTTGAAACCGCCGTGCGGCATCTCGGTGGCGTACACGCCATGGCAGTTGAGCCAGACCGTGCCCGCGTCGATGCGGCCAGCCAGGCGTGCGCCGGCCGCTCCGTTCCGCGTCCACACCGAGGCCGCCAGGCCGTACGGGACGTCGTTGGCGAGCCGGACGGCGTCGTCCTCGTCCGTGAAGGGCTGCACGGTGAGCACCGGGCCGAACACCTCCTCCTGCACGATCGCGTCACCCTGCCGTACCCCGGCCACCACGGTGGGCTTGAAGAAGAAGCCCGGCCCGTCCACCGGACCGCCGCCCGCGACGACCGTGGCGTGCGCGGGCAGGCCGGTCAGGTAGGCGTTCACCCGGTCGAGGTGGGCGCGGCTGTTGAGCGGGCCGACCTCGGTCTTGGCCGCCCGGTCGGCGAGCAGCAGGACCATCCGGTCGTATGCCTCCTCGGCGATGAGCACTCGGCAGGCCGCGGTGCAGTCCTGGCCGGCGTTGTAGAACGCGGCCTCGGCGATGCCGTCGGCCGCCCGCGCCAGGTCGGCGTCGGCGAGCACGACGGCGGGCGCGTCGCCGCCCAGTTCCAGGTGGAGCCGCTTGACGCCAGCGGCGGCCGTGACCTCCAGGCCGGCCCTGGTGCTGCCGGTGAGCGAGACCAGTGCGGGTACGGGGTGGGCGACCAGCGCCCGGCCAGTGTCGCGATCGCCGCACACCACGGTGACGACGCCCGGAGGCAGCACCTGCGCGCAGATCTCGCCGAGGATACGGGCCGTCATCGGGGTCGTCTCGGCGGGCTTGAGGACGACGGTGTTCCCCGTCGCCAGCGCCGGGGCGAGCTTGTCCACCGCCGAGCCCAGCGGGTGGTTCCACGGCGCGATCAGCGCGCAGACGCCCACCGGCTCGCGGAGCAGCGACGAGCTGTGCCCCTCGACGTACTCCCCCGCCACGGGCCCGTGGGCCCCGCGCGCGGCACCGGCCATGAACCGGAAGGTGTCGATCGCGGTCGAGATCTCGTCCTCGAACACCTCGGTGAAGTCCTTGCCCGTGTTGCGGCACTCGGCCGCGGCCAGTTCCTCGGCCCGCGCGCCGATCGCGTCGGCGAGGGCGAGCAGGGCGTCCTGCCGTCGGGCCGGGGTGAGGCGCCGCCAGCCGTCGAAGGCCTCGGCGGCGGTGCGGACGGCGGTGTCCACTTCCTCGGCGGTGGCGATGGGTACGCGGTCGTAGACCTCGCCGGTACGCGGGTCGATGATGTCGGTGCAGGACCGGGTGGTGTCGGTGTGGGTCACAGCATCTCCTGGAGGAAGGCGGCGATCCGCTCGCCGACGACGGTGGTCGGCAGGGCGGGGGTGGCGCGGGGGACATCGGGGAAGATCGAGGCGTCCGCGAGGTACAGGCCGTCGAGGCCGTGCACCTTGCCGGTGTGGTCGACGACCGCGCCCGGATCGCCGTCCGGGCCCATCCGGCAGCTGCCGGCGGGGTGCCAGTAGTGCTGGTGGTGGGCCTTGATCCAGGCGGGCAGGTCCTCGTCGGGGGTGAGCAGCGGGGTGCCCAGGTAGTGGGAGAGGTCCAGCTCCTGGACCCAGCGCACGCCGTGGACGAGTGCCGCGAGGTCGTCCGGGTGGCTCAGGTACGCGTGGTCGACGGCGGCCAGCGCGTCCGGGTCGGCCGAGCGCAGCCGTACGGTGCCCCGGGAGCGGGGGTTCAGCAGGCCGACCGGGAGGAAGCAGCGCCAGCCCTGGCGGAGCGTCGCGTCGCGTTCGACCCACGGGTAGACGTGCAGGTCGTAGGGTGCGTCGCCGGCGTACGGCGAGCGGAGCTTGGCGATGGCCTGCTCGTCCGGCAGCATCCTGGTACGGGCGAACTCGTCCAGTTCGGAGGCGAGTTGCTCGGTGGCGGCGAACTCCAGGTGGACCGAGGGGTGGTCGTGCAGGTTCTCGCCGACACCGGGCAGGTGGTGCCGCAGGGGCACGCCGACCTGGGCCAGGTGCTCGGCCGGGCCGATCCCGGAGCGCAGCAGTACCTCGGGGCTGCCGTAGGCACCGGCGCTCAGCACCACCAGGTCGGCGTCGATCCGGTGCCGTGCGCCGTCCTCGGTACGCACCTCCACCCCGACCGCCCGGCCGTGGTCGAGGATCACGCAGTCGGCCTTGACGCCGCCGACGACGGTCAGGTTGCCGTTGTCGCGGACCGGGTCCAGGTAGCCGAAGGCGGTGTTGAAGCGGACTCCGCCGGGGGTGATGTTCACCGGGGCGCAGCCGATGCCGAGTCCTCCGTCGAGCTGGTCGAAGTCGTGCCGTACGGGAAGGCCGAGCGCGTCGCCCGCGGCGATGAACGCCCGCTGGAACGGCTGGACCTCGTCCTCGCGGTAGGTCCGGAAGCGCAGCGTCTTGGCCGCCTGGTCGAACAACGGGGAGAGGGAGGCGGAGTCCCATCCGGGCAGGCCGGCGGCGGCCCAGGCGTCGTAGTCGCCTGCCCAACCGGCGCTCTGCGTACAGCCGTTGTGGGTGGAGCAGCCGCCGATCACCCGGCAGCGCTCGAAGGTGAGGCCGGCGCCCTGGTAGCCCCAGTCGTGGGAGGTGGGGAGGGTGGTGGCGTCCAGCAGGTCGGCGGGCCAGGCGGCGTAGTCGGGCCCGTAGTCGGGTCCGGCTTCCAGAAGCAGGACCTGGTGGCGCTCGGCGAGGCGTCCGGCGACGACGCAGCCGGCCGTGCCGCCTCCCAGGACGACGATCTCGGCGTGGTCCGGCAGCGCGGCGGTGCGGGCGGCCGTGGTCCGGGCGGGTTCAGGACGGGACATCGGCGGTGACTCCTCGGTCGGAGGGTGCGGGGGCGGGGGTAGCGGTGGAAGGGGCTGGGAGTTCGCGGCGGCGGCGGGTGCCGAGGGCGTAGAAGACACAGCCGAGCGTGAGGATCAGGGCGACCGGGACGAGCTGGCTGGCCGTGTAGGCGGCGCGCCGTCCCTCGAAGCCGGCGGGCAGGTAGGCGGTCGGGTCGCCCACCGTCCCGAACCAGCCGACGCCCAGGCCGGGCCAGATCAGGGCGAGCACGGTGAAGCCCATGGTGCCGACGGTCAGAACGGTCGCCGTCCACGCGCCGAGGCTGCCGAACGGCACCCGGTAGGGCCGCTCGACGTGCGGGAACTTGCGGCGCAGTGCGATGAAGGAGGAGAAGGTGAGCAGGTAGGAGATGGCGGTGGCGGAGATCGCCAGGCTGATCCCGGCGGTGAAGTACGCCTGAACGTCGCCGGCGCTGAGGCTGAGCGCGACGACCATCACCAGGGCGGCGATGGCGGTGGAGACCAGGTTGACCCGGGTCGGAGTGCCGCGCCGGGCGTCGATCACGCCCAGCCAGCGCGGTCCGGCACCGTCGGCGCAGGCCACCGCCTGCGCCCGGCTGAGACCCATCGCCCAGGCCGTCCCACTGGTGAGCAGGCCGACGATCAGGCCGGCCGCCGCGACCTTGGCGAGCAGGGCGCCGGCTCCGGTCAGCACGATCGTGCCGTCCTCGGCGATGTATCCGCCGTAGACGGTGAAGACCGCACGGCAGGCGTCGATGAAACCGGTCAGCGAACCGAGTTGGTCGCGCGGCAGGACGAGCAGGGTGCCGAGGATCGGTGCGCCGTACAGCACGGCGGAGCCCAGGCCGCCGCGAAGCAGCGCGGCGGGCACGTCCCGCCGGGGGTCGGCCATCTCCCCCGCTGCTGTACTCGGGATCTCGAAGCCCATGTAGTTGAAGACGATGACCGGCGTGAGGGCGACCAGTCCGAGGTACGTGGGGGCGTAGTCCCCGAACGAGAGCGGCTGGAGGCCGTTGCGCAGGGCGTAGACGACCAGCGAGACGACGAAGAAGCCGAGCAGGGCCACCCGGGCGAGGGCGCCGGCGATCGGCACCCAACGGCCGATCACCACCGAGGAGTGGACGGCCAGTCCGGCCGCTCCGATGAAGACCGCGCCGACGACGTACTTCCAGGCGCCGGGCAAGGGGTGGAAGAAGGTCTCGAACGTCGTGATCGCCACCACGCAGAGGGAGCCGCCGAGCCAGATCGGGTTGTTGATCCAGTAGAAGACCTGGTTGATGCCGGCGGCGAAGCGGCCGAAGGCCAGTTTGGTCCATACGTAGGGCCCGCCCTCGGCGGGGAAGGCGGAGCCGAGTTCGGCGATCATCAGGCCGTACGGCACGAAGAAGAGAAGGCCGAGTACGGCCATCCAGGTCAGACCCTCGGGGCCGTTCGCGGCGACCGAGCCGAGCGTGTCAAGGCCCACGATCGCGCACAGCAGCATGGCCAGCACATCGAGGCGCCGCAGCCCGTGAGCGGGCGCGGTGGAGTCGACCGATGTCATATCGGTTCCTTGGGGTGAGGGTGTCCATGGGGCGAGGGTGTGGGTGCCGGTGAGGGGTGTGGGACCGGTGGGGTCGGGATGGCGCCCAGGGGTGGTGTGCCCGCCATGATGGCCAGATGCGTTCATAATCGTCAACAGTCCATGCGCAAATTGATCGCGCTAAGCTGTGCGCCATGACCTCGACCTTCGACAGGGGCCTGGATCTGCTCGACGCGATCCTGGCGGCCGAGGTGGGCGCGACCGGCTACCCCGGCAACGCCCAGCTCGCCGAACAGCTCGGCCTCGACCAGGCGCAGATCTCCCGCATGCTCAAGGACCTCGGTTCGCTCGGCCTGGTCGAGCGGGACGGACAGGGACGCGGCTGGCGCGTGGGCCCTGGCTACTTCGCGCTCGCCGCGGCCGCAGGTGACGCCGGGCTGCTGAGGACGGCGCGCCCGCTGCTGCGCGGGCTGGTGTCGCGCTGGCACGAGCCGGCCTGGCTCTCGGTGCGGTCACGGGAGGTGGCGCTCACCGTCGAGGCGCAGCCCAGCCACTGGTCGTCCTCGGTGGCCGCGACACCTGGCGCGGTGACGCCGGTCTGGTGCACCGGGCCCGGGCGGGCGCTTCTGCTCGACCACTCCGAACAGGAACTCACCGAGCTGCTCGGCGAGGTGGAGTTCGTCGGCGGCGGCCCGCTGGCCGTCCGCGACGTGCCGGCGCTCGCGGCCCTCAACGCCGCCGACCGGGCCGCCGGAATCGTCGTCGCCGACCGGGAGTTCGAGCACGACGTGGTCGACTTCTCGGCCCCCGTCCGGGACGGCTCCGGCACCATCGTCGCGGCGCTCAGCATCGCCGTGCCCCGGTTCCGGCTGGACGGGCGCTCGGCGGAGATCGCGGACTCGGTCCGAAGTGCCGCTCAGGCCCTGGAGGTCAGGGCCTCCAGCCGAGCAGGGCGGACAGTCGGTCGGCCAACCCCCTGATGATCTCGCCGTGTTGCTCGGCCAGCGGTGCGAGGCGGTCGGACGGACCCTGGGTGTGCAGGGCGCAGACGATCTGGCCGGAGAAGTCCTTTACCGGGGCGGCCACCGCGAAGACCCCGGGCTGCGACTCGCTGTCCACGACCGCGTAGCCACGTAGCCGCGCCGCGAGCAGCCGCGCCTTGAACTCGACCACCCCGCTGGGTGCCTGTGGGCCGTGGGCGATGAACTCGGTACCCGCGAACACCGTCTCCAGCTCCTCGCGGGTGCAGTCCCAGAGCAGTGCCTGGCCCGCGTCGTCGCAGTACAGCGGATACGAACGCCCCACCCAGGACAGCCCCGAGGGCACGTCCTCCAGGATGGCCACCGCTCCGTCCCCGCGCACCTCGGCGAGGAAGGCGCTGACACCCGTAGCCTCCACCGCCTCGCGCAGGATCCGCGGCCCCTCCACCATCAGCCGCGACCGCGCCGCGAGCACCGCCTGGGTGCGTAGCCGCCAGCTGAGTCCGTAGGCGCGGGTCCGGGAGTCGCGGGCGAGCAGGCCGGCAACCTCCAGGCTGTGCAGGCTCCGGGCCACTTGCACCCGGTTCCGTCCGAGCCGCTCGGCGATCTCCGTCGAGGTCGCCGCCTCCTCAAGGGCGGCGACCTCGAGAAGCACATCCAGCCCTCGGCTCAGACTCTTCACGGTTCCAGCGCTCACCCGGAGAGCATAGTGGCCGGCCCCAGGCGGCGGCAGCGGGCGGCGTCCCGCAACAAAGGATTCCGGTGCAGATGCGCGAGGAGCGCCGCGAGACCGGGCGTCCTGTTGGCGGAGTGCCAGATGAGCGACGAGCACGGGCGAACGATCCGCGGGTCAGCCGTGAGCGGCCGCGATGCGCTCGTAGATCGCCTGCACGACGGAAGCCTTGCGCGCGTTGCACTCCATCGCGTGGCGGCTGCCCGGAGCGGCGGCCTCCTTCGCCTGGGCATAGGTCGCGCGGTCCTCGGGGTGCGCGCGCAGCCAGTCGCGGAACATCGCGTGCCGGGCGAGTTCCGGACAGCTGGGCCCGAACACGTGGAGATTGACCCGCGGATCCTCCAGCCGCAGCATGCGGTGCTCGTGCCAGGACGGTTCCCGGACCGTCAGGTCGTAGCCCAAGGCGGCCAGCGGCGGGACGTACGCCTCCTCCCGGCGCGGGTCCGCGACGGTCAGGTCGATGTCGATGACGTCCTTGGCGGCGAGTCCCGGTACGGCGTCCTCGTCGACGGCGTCCTCGTCCAAGTCTCCATGCGCTCCGAAACCACCTACGGCGACGTTCACGCCCTCGTATGGGACACCGTCGAACGCGAGGTCGGCCTCCCTGGCGGCAGCCTGCGCCCCTGAGACGGCGCCCCCACAGACGGACGGCGGCGCAGGTTAATATATGAACGACCATTTATTAATGTGCAGAGAGGGAGCGGCATGACAGGGCGTCCCCGCGGGATCGACGACGTGGTGATCTTGCAGGCGGCGGTGGAGGTGATGGGCCGCTCCGGGCCGTCGAAGCTGACGCTGGCGCAGGTGGCGAAGGAGGTCGGCTTGGTGCCGGGCACACTGGTGCAACGCTTCGGCTCCAAACGCGGTCTGCTCCTGGCACTGGCCGAGCACACCGCCAAGGACACCCATGGCCTCCACGACCGCGTACGGGCCGAGCACGGCTCGCCACTCGCCGCGCTGGAGGCTCTGGTCGTGGAAGTCTGGGGCGCTGTGGCGGCCCCGGAGGCGTTCGCCCACCATCTGGCCTTCCTGTGCGAGGACCTCGAAGACCCGCAGTTCCGCGACCTCGCCCTTGCCTCCCACCAGGCGCAGGCCCGCGTCCTGCGCTCCCTGCTGGAGCAGGCGGTCAACGCCGGCGAACTGCGACCGGACACAGACACCTCGCTCCTGGCCGAGACCGTGCAGGCCACGGCCACCGGAACGGGCCTGATGTGGGCCGTCGACCACGAGAGCACCCTCGAGCTCCGCCAGCGCAACGCCCTCGCCGCGGTACTGACCCCGCACAGCACCCGCCCCTGACACGCCATCGCCATCGCCATCGCCATCGCACAAGGAGAGAACCAGTGACTCCTCCACCCCCTGAAGGGGGTGGCTTCTCGCTATGCCGGTTGGGCTTCGCGACGGGCCAGCCCGGCCCGTAGAACGTTCAGGGCGCCCACTGTGTCGGCGTGCGCGGTGTGGCCGCACACGGTGCAGTGGAACTTGTCCTGGGTGGGCCGGTTCTCCTTGGCGGTGTGGCCGCATGCGGGGCACCGCCGGGAGGTGTTGCGGGGGTCCACGGCCATCACTTCCCGTCCGGCGCTTTCAGCCTTGGCGTTCAGGATCGTCAGGAACACCCCCCCCAACCGGCATCGCTGATCGATCGGTTCAGCCCGGCTTTGCCCGCGGCTCCATTGGGCAGGAAGCTGCCAGGCTGATCAGGGTCGGGCTTCGGTGCGGGTGCCCGGCTCATGTTGCGGATCTTGAGGTCTTCGTGCGCGATGAAGTCATGCGCGCGTACGAGATCGAGCGCGGTCTTGTGCGCGTGGTCGAGCCGTTGGCGGCGGACCTTGCGATGCAGTCGGGCAACTGTCTCCACGGCCTTGCGGCGTCGCTTACTGCCGCGCTTGCACCGGCTGAGCGCCCGCTGCGCGGCTTCAAGCTTCGCGGCAGCCTTGCGGCCGTGACGTGGACTGGGCACGAACTCACCATGTGAGTCGGCGAGGAAGTTGGCTACGCCCAGGTCGATACCGACCACACTGCCGGTTGCGGGCAGCGGCTCGGGGGCGGCCTGTTCGGCGGTCAGAATGACGTACCAGCGATTGCCCTCACACTTGACGCTGATCGTCTTGACCTTGCCGGCCACCGGCCGGTGCTGGTGCACCTTGACGTGCCCGACACCTTGGAGGCGCACGCGCGTGACGGGGTCGTGCGGGGTGGAGTCCCAGCGGCAGCCGTCTCCGTCCTTCGGGAAGTCCACCGTGTCGAACCGGCCCACAGTGCGAAAACGCGGATAGCCCGGCTTCTCACCGGCCTTGACACGGCGGAAGAACGCGGCGAACGCCTTGTCCAAACGCCGCAGCGTCGCCTGCTGGGAGGAGAACGACCAGCGGCCCTGACGCTCCGGGTCGAACGCCCGGATCTCCTTGAGCTGCACAGACTGCTGCCCGTACCGGACGGTGGTCCTGGATACGTGCCGGTAGGCGTCGCGGCGTTCCTGCAACGCCCCGTTGTAGAGCGAGCAGTGATCACGCAGCATCTCACCGAGCGCGACCTGCTGACCCACGGTGGGCCGCATGAGGAACTTGTACGCACGGATCATCCGGCCCACCCCCCTCTTCGATCCGAGCCGACGGAACCACACTACTCTTGGTTCATGTCACCGCGCTGGGAAGCAAATCCCGATGTACGACGAGGCCGTCACGTAATCTACAACCTTCACGCGCACTTGGTGTTCGTTACTCAATACCGGCGGAATGTCTTCAACGACGAGATGCTGACGCGCTGCGAAGAGATCATGCGGAACGTCTGCACCGACTTCGGTGCGGACCTGATCGAGTTCAACGGCGAAGAGGACCACGTCCATCTGCTGGTGGACTATCCGCCGAAAGTCGCCCTGTCGAACCTGGTGAACAGTCTCAAGGGCGTCTCCTCGCGCTACCTGCGCGCCGAGTTCACCGACCGCGTGAACCGGGCCACCATGCACGGACGCTTCTGGTCCGGCTCCTACTTCGCCGGATCCTGCGGCGGCGCACCACTCCAAGTGGTCAAGGACTACATCGAGAACCAGAAGCGCCCCGCCTGAGCAGGGCAGCATTCCGGAGTGATGCTGCGGCGCTCCGCGCCGCAGGGTTCAGGATCGGATTCCCTCCCCGCCTGAAGGACTCTGCTGAGGAATGCGTGATTCGAGCAGGGCTGGGTCGTTGGTCCTCCATGGTTGTTGTTGTCGTGAGCGGGAGGGCCGAGAGGGATGTCGCTGGAGCCGCGGGTGGATCAGGGGGTGCCTGAGCTGGCGGCCCGGGTGGTTCGGGCGGCCTTTCCCAAGGGGACGCTCGCGGTGCGGATCCGAGAGGCGTTGGGCCCGCTGTTTGAGGACGAGGCGTTCGCCGGGGCGTTTGCCGTCCGGGGACGTCCGGCTGTCTCGCCGGGAGCGTTGGCGTTGGTATCGGTGTTGCAGTATGCGGAGAGGCTGACCGACCGGCAGGCCGCTAACACCAGGTGCGGGCCCGGATAGACTGCAAGTTTCTGCTCGGCCTGGAACTGGATGATTGTGGGTTCGATGCCTCCGTGCTGAGCCTGTTCCGTTCCCGTCTCATCGAGCACGGGCTGGAACAGGCGACGCTGGAGCTGGTGCTGGAACGCCTGCGCGGGCTGGACCTGCTGAAGGCCGGTGGCCGACAGCGGACCGATTCCACGCACGTGCTGGCGGCGGTGCGGACGCTGAACCGGATGGAGTTCGTCGGTGAGACGCTGCGGGCCGCGCTGGAGGCGCTGGCGGTCGCGGCGCCGACATGGCTGTCCGGCCTGGTCTCAGCCGAGTGGGCAGAGCGCTACGGGTCACCCGTGGACGACTACCGCTTTCCCAAGGGCGAAGAAGTCCGTGAACAGTGGTCCCAGCAGGTCGGACGAGACGGGTTCTTCCTGCTCAAAACGGTCTACGCCCCCACGGCTCCGGGCTGGCTGCGCGAGATCGAGGCGGTGCAGGTCCTGCGGGTCTCGTGGGTCCAGCAGTACCACCGCGACGAGAGGGGGGTGCGCTGGCGGGAGGGCAAGGATCTCCCGCCGGTTCGTCACCGGTTGTGCTCACACTATGACACCGATGCCCGTTACGGGACCAAGCGTGGCTCGGGCTGGACCTGCTACAAGGCGCACCTGACCGAGAGGTGTGAGCCGGACGCACCGCATGTGATCACGCAGGTGGCCACCACCGACGCTGTGGTGGCCGACACTGAGATGACCGAACCGGTCCACCGGACGCTCGCGGAAAGGGAGTTGCTGCCAGACGTGCATGTCGTGGATGCCGGCTATACCACCTCTGCCCTGTTCCTGGCCGCGGCCGGGCAGGGTATGGAACTGCTTGGCCCGGCCCCGCACGGCTACGACGACTTCATGGCCCGCGTCGACACCGTCGTGATGGGCCGCAACACCTACGAGAAGGTCCTCACCTTCGGTTTCTGGCCCTACGAAGGCAAGCGCGTAGCCGTCCTGAGCACCAAGCTCACCACCAGCGACCCGAATGTCACCGTCCACCCCACCCTGGAAGGGCTCCTTGACGCACTCGCCGCCGCCGGGGCGAAGAACGTGTACGCGGACGGCGGCCAGATCATCCAGACCTTCCTGCGTGAAGGCATCCTCGACGAGCTCACCATCACCACCGCGCCGGTCCTTCTTGGCGCGGGCATCCCGCTCTTCGGGCACCTGGACCGTGACATCGACCTGACTCGCGGTGACACGAGGGCGCTGGGCGCCGGCTTCGTCCAGACCAGCTACACCGTCAGCCCGAGCGCCGCCGGCTGAAGCAACCTGCCTGGGAATGGAGGGGGCCGAGCTCGCCCTCCGGCCCCGGCACCGGGCCGCAGCATGCCCTCGTGGCCAACGCACCACTGCCGCCAGACGCGTCACGGCAGCGCAGGACCGGCCGGACCGTCGAGAGCGGCACAGCCGGGCGAGCTCCCGCAGTGGACGAGCAGTCCCCCATCGCCGCCACGCTGGCCCCGGTCGGCGCGCGGCTCGGCTCCGCCGGATCCGTACGCAGCATGGTGTGATCCTGTACGCGCTCGCCAAGACCACGAGGAGGAGGAGTTGGTGGCCGGTGGATCGTAGAGTCTCACGTATGCATGCAGAACGTTCCCTCGAGCCCCGTGCCCTCCTGGTCAACGGCACTGTCGGCGTTGGCAAGACATCGGTGGCCGAGAGCGTGGGCGGCCTTCTCACCGACGCTGACATACCCAACGCCGTCATCGACCTCGACTGGCTGAGGCAGTCTTGGCCAACGCCTTCGGGAGACCGCTTCAACTTCAGCATGATGTTGCGAAATCTGCGCAGCGTCGCCGGCAATTACCTCGCTGCTGGAGCAGTTCGGCTGGTCCTCGCTGGTGTGATCGAGGACCTGGAGGACCGGAAGCTATGCAGCGATGCGATCGGTATTGAGCTTTCGGCGTGCCGGCTCCAGGCCGATTTGTCCGTCATCCACCAGCGACTCATGCGACGCCACGAAAACGAGCCCGAGGCGTTGCGATGGCACCTGGCCAGGGCTGGCGAACTGGCCGGGATCCTCGAACAAGCGGCAGTCGATGACTTCACCGTCGACGCCACCACGCGCCCGGTCGGTGAGGTCGCCGCCGACGTGATCGGGAAGACGGGCTGGCTGTGACGCAGCTTTCATGCCTGCGTCGGATCGATGACGAAGCGCCCCGGGTCGGCAGCCCGGACGTAGTGGGCCGCATTCAACTTTCCAGCGCAGCCGGGCACGCCGACCCCTCACCGCCAGCACCAACGCCTCCCACGTCGCCGGGCTCAGCTGCCTCAGCATGCTCGTCGGCCCCGCCGTCATCGGCTGGATGACCACCCACCTCATGGCGCTCAACACGCCTTCCTGCTGCCGACCCTGCTGTGCGTGATCGCGGCTGCGACCGCCGCAATCCTGCACGCCGGATCCGACCGCCCACGCGAGATGGCGCAGAGCCACTGACCGCCTGTACGGCACCGCCCTGACACTGTGTCGCCCCAGACTCTCCGCTCACCCCGGCCGGCTGTCAGACCGGTGGGGGGAGAGCCCACCGCCCCTCACAAGGAACCTGCCATGCCCGAGACAGATGACACCCCCGCCCGCGGTCGCATCGGCGTAATGCTCCCCCGCAACCTGCCCGTCCGGGACATGCTGCCGTTCGCCCGGCGAGCGGAAGAACTGGGATTCGACCAGGTATGGGTGGTCGAAGACCTCGGCTGGCGCGGCGGACTCGCACAAGCCGGCCCCGTCCTCGCCAGCACCACCAGCATCACCGTCGGCATCGGCATCATGCCCGCCGGTGCCCGCAACGTGTGCTTCGCTGCGATGGAACTGGCCACCCTCGCGCAGCTCTACCCCGGCCGGCTGATCGCCGGCATCGGCCACGGCATGCCCGACTGGATGCGCCAGGCCGGAGCCTGGCCCGCCAGCCCCCTGACGCTGATCAAGGAGTACACGACCGCGCTGCGCCTGCTCATGCGCGGCGAGCCAGGCCCGGCAGGCGGCCGCTACGTGCGCTGCGAGGGCGTCGTCATCACCGAGACACCCGGCATCGTCCCCCCGGTCATCCTCGGCGTACGCGGTCCCAAATCGCAGGCAGCCGCAGGCGAGGTGGCCGACGGGCTCCTCCTGGCCGAGCCCGCGGCCCCCGCCTACATCACCTCCTCGCTGCAGCACATGAACGGCACTCCTCACACGAGCAGCCCCGAAGTCGTCGCCTACGACGCCGCCGCCGTCGACGACGACGAGGAAGCCGCTCTCGCCCGCGTCCGCGACGGCCTGACCGCCATCGGCGAGCCAGCCTGGGCCGCGCACATCGACCCCCTGCCCTTCGCCGCGCAGTTGCGTGAACACCGCGCCGCCTGCGCCGACGCCCGGCAATTCGCACGGACCATGCCCAAGACCTGGGTCCGCCAGCTGAGCATCGCCGGTACCCCCGCCCAGGCACGCGAAGCGATCAAGGCCCGCCACGCAGCTGGCGCGACCAGCGTCGTCCTCGCTCCCACCGGCCCCGACGCCCTGGCGTCCCTCGACTCGCTCGCCCGTGTCCTGGCCCCCGCCCCTGAACCGAAAACGCCACGATCTCGAAGAACCTCATACCCACCGGCTGACGGATCGCGCTGTTCGACCTCTTCGGGGTGATCGCCCTCCGCCAGGGCCCGGGCGCCCTGGCGGAGATGGCCGCTTGATGCACTGCTTCCGCAGACGCGTTCGCCGGGGCCTACTGGGACTGCCGCCCGCTCTACGACGCCGCGCGGCAGTCCGCGCCCGAGTACTGGACGGCCTGCGGTGGCTGCCACGCCCCATCACCCGGCGTACAACGACGCGTTCCGGGACCACTGGGGCACGCGGCCGGCGACCGCCGCCGACTGGGCTGCCGAAGATCGTCTGGAGGCGTTCCGCCCCGACCTCTCCGTGCGGTCGCGCAGCCGGCCCATGGTGGCGACGTAGTCCTTCTGATCGGCTCCGTGGATGTCGTCGAGTAGCCGGTCGTCATAGACGATGTCGCCCGAGAAGAGCATCTGTGCCCGGGGGTCGTACAGCGCGATGCTGCCGGGGGTGTGACCGGGCAGGTGCAGGACGGTGAGCTGCCGATTGCCGAGGTCGATGGTGTCGCCGTCGGTCAGGTACCGGCTGACGCCGGCTGGACGCAGTCGGTAGGTGTCCGGGGCGTAGTGCTCGTGCGGGACGGCGGAGTTCAGCTCCCGGCAGGTCTCCCAGACACCGTCCCCGACCAGCTCCTCGTCCCATTTCCTCTGGGCACACAACAGTCTGGCCTCGCGCCGGACCGGGCGAGGCCAGACCCTGAAACGTTTTCAGTGATCTTCTAGGCGGTGCAGGCGCGGGCGGTGTGGACGGTAGTGGCGGTGAGGTAGAAGGCGTCGGGGCGCCAGAGGATGCCGGTAGGGGCGTCGGCGTGCAGGAGGGCATCCAGGGTCGCGCGGTCCTCGTCGTTCAGGTGCTCGCCGAACTGGTCGCGCTGCCGGGCGAGACGGGTGCGCAGGTACTCGCGAGCCGGGAGGTCGAGCGGGGCCGGCAAGTCGGTGAGAAAGGTGCGCGTGCCGGTGGGGATGAGGTCGGACCGGGCCAGCATGGCGGGCCAGTCCTCGATCTCACCCACCGAGCCCGGGAGTTCGGTGCGCATGGCGGTGAAGCCATCCTCGTTGCCGGCGTCCAGGCGGGCCTGGAGTCCGGGGCGGCCCAGGCCGATGTCACGGGGAAGGAAGCGCACGGGCAGCCCGCTTTCGGCCACGGCGAGCAGCCCGCCGGGGCGCAGGAAGGCGGCGAGGGCGGTCAACGCCGCCTGCTGGTCGCCGAGATGATGGACAGCGTTGGCGGATCAGATCAGATCGGCCGTGCCGAGCCTGCCGAACTCGTCCGGAAGGTCGGCCTGTTGGGTGGCGATGCGGCCGGACGAGCGCGTACGGGCCCGCTCCAGCAGGGCAGGCGACTGGTCGACGGCGACCACCTCGGCACCCGGGAAGACGTCGGCGAGCAGGCCGGCGACCACACCCGGCCCACTGCCGATGTCGATGACACGCCTCACGCCGGCGCCGCCCAGCAGATCGCGCAGCCAGTTCGTGGCCTGGGTGAGCGCGGGAGTGTGCAGTTCGGCCTCGCGTTCCAGATGGGAGCAGAGGGCGTCCCAGTCGATGTCGTGGACGTGCTCACGGGTGTGGCGATGAACGTGGTGATGCATGAGGCACTCCGATCCGGAGGGGATGGTCATGGCCCGTCTGGCGGTCGAAGCGCAGGAAATCGGCGGTCGGCTGTCAGCCCAGGTGAGCGGGGTCTGGCACGCCCATCTGCGACGTTGTCCTCGGTTGCCGACGCTCTTCGCCTACGTCACGGTCCGCCGGACAGGGCCTTGGCCCAGGTAGGGGGCCAGGGTTCGTTCGAGTGCGGGCTTGGCAGCGGCAGCTTGCAGGCCTGGACGCCCCATGCCGACGTCCAGTACCCGGTGGAATCATCTGTATCCGCCGCCGCTGATCCGCAACAGATCCCGCAACCAGTCCATGGTCCGGGTGAGCGCGGGGGCGTGCGGGGCCCGACCTCCGCGGCGCCGGAATGCGTGACGCCCGCCGGAGTTCAGCGAAGGAAGGGGCCGAGGTTTCGTTCCAGGAGGGGTTTGGGGGCGGCGCCCGTCCATGCCTTCGCAGGGGCGCCGTCGGCGTAGACCACGAAAGCGGGGATCGAGGAGACTCCGTGCCGGTCCGCCAGTCCGGTCTCCTCATCGACATTGATCTTGACGACATCCAGCACGCCCGCACGCTCGGCAGCCACCTCCTCGACGATGGGAGTGACCCTGATGCACGGCCCGCACCAGGGGGCCCAGAACTGGATCAGGACGGGCCGCTTCGCTTGCAGTACGCGGACGGGAAACGTCTGCTCGGTGACACTGTCCACGGGACCGCTGCGCTTTACTGCCATGGTGAGACTCTCCTTGTCAATGTGTTCGTGAACGAGTACCCCGACGCCAGGGGACGATCTGACCGCGGAGATCAACGCACGGACCCTGGATCGGGCCTGTTCGGCCGGCTGGACGCCCTGACCCCACGCAGGGCTCCGCGGGCGTCCACGACGGCATCGCCCGTGGCCTGCCGAGCCGTCATGTCAGGGCAGCCGTGGCGCGGTGTGCCCGGTGTCGTGCGACGGCGTGTTCCACGTCCTCGTGGAGCAGGTCGGTGTTGATGGCGAACGCGGCGGTGGAGCCCATGCCGGCGGCGGCGATGACCTGGGCGCGCGGGTCGACGACGTTTCCGGCGGCCCATACCCCGGGCACGCTGGTGCGGCCGGTGCGGTCCGTCACGACCCAGCCCTGGTCATCCTCGGCGCAGCCGAGCCGCGTCAGGAGGTCGTCGCGCGGGGCGGGTCGGGGGAAGAGGAAGGCCGCGGTCCGGGGGATCACCCGGCCGTCGGTGAGCTCGATGGCGCGCAGGCGGTCGTCGTCGACGACGAGCCGCACGGCCCTGCCCTCCACGATGTTCACGCCGAACGCGTCCAGCTGTTCCCGCTCCTGTGGGGAGAGTTCGAGCGTGTGCGTGAGGAGGACGATGTCCTCGCTCCACTGACGCAGCAGCAGGGCCTGGTGCACGGCCCCCGGGTGTGTGCCGAGGACGGCGAGGGGCTGGTCGCGGACCTCGTAGGCGTGGCAGTACGGGCAGTGCAGGAGGTCCTTGCCCCAACGCTCCCGGACGCCGGGGATGTCGGGCAGTTCGTCGCGCAGTCCGGTGGCGACCAGGAGGCGGCGGGCCCTGATCACGGGGCCGCCCTCCAGGCGCACGTCGTAGCCAGGCCCGACATGCTCCACCCGGCCCCGGATGACATCGACTCCGTAGCGGTCGGTCTCGGCCCGCCCCAGGTCGAGCAGAGTCGCCGGAGGCAGGCCATCACGGGACAGGAAACCGTGCATATGCGCGGCAGGCGCGTTACGCGGCTCACCGGCATCGATCACCACCACCCTGCGGCGAGCCCGCCCCAGCAGGAGCGCGGCACTCAGACCGGCTGCTCCGGCACCGATCACCGCCACGTCATGAACCTCGTCACCAGTCGGCGCCGTGCCGTCGTCGCGCGTATTCACCGTCGTCTTGATCACTACGATCACCTCCGGTCTCCAAGGTGCTCCAGCGCCGCACCACGGGCAACTTCTGTTGCCATTTCCGGGACGGCCTGGTTTGAATGGGGCTCATGGACGAGCAATCCCCCATCGCCGCCACGCTCGCCCAGGTCGGCGCCCGGCTCCGCCGGATCCGTACGCAGCGTGGTGTGACCCTGTCCGCGCTCGCCGAGGCCACTGGGATCTCCAAGAGCACGCTTTCGCGGCTGGAATCCGGTCAGCGCCGCGCGAGCCTCGAACTGCTGTTGCCGATCGCGCAGGCCCACCAGGTACCGCTGGACGAGCTGGTCGGGGCCCCCGAGGTCGGCGACCCCCGGATCCACAGCAGGCCCCGCGTGCGCAACGGCCGGACCGTGATCCCGCTGACCAACCGACCGGGCCCCTTGAAGGCATGGAAGTCGGTCATTCCGGCCGACCAGAACCGGCCCGAGCCGTGCACGCACGAGGGGTACGAGTGGCTGTACATCCTGTCCGGACGTGTACGGCTCGTCCTCGGCGACCACGACCTGGTCCTGGAGCCGGGCGAGGCCGCCGAGTTCGACACCCGCGTACCGCACTGGTTCGGCCCCGTCGGTGAATCGGCCGTGGAAATCCTCAACCTCTTCGGCGGCCAGGGCGAGCGCGTACACGTCCGCGCCAAACCCCGCTCCGCTGAACACCACGATGGAGCTTCCCCTTGATCGTGGACACCTGGCTCTCCGCCGTGCTGGTCGGCCTGGTCCGGCCGGGAACGGTGCAGCGAGCCGGCCGATTCACCGCGCGTCAGCGGCACCGACCGCATGCTGTCCGCCTCCGGGGTCGCCTCGGCCGGCCGATGACGGTCGGGCCGTCCGACGTCGGTACCGCCCCGCTTTTCCGAGAACTCTGTCAGTCGAGCAGAGTGGTGGCCGTGTTGATGAGTTCCGCGTCGGCTTCATCGGTGCGGTGGGCGGCGATGCCGGACCGGAAGAGGGATGCTCCTTCGATCAGCACGGTGAAAACCCTTGCCCGAGCCTGGCAGACGGTGTCGGAGAGAGTGGGGTTGCGGGCGCGGAGAAACCCGGCGACATGGTCCTGGTAATCGCTGTAGAAGGTGCGCATGACCGCCGCGACGGCTTCGTCACGGCCCGCCAGAGCCCACAACTCGGCGTAGACCCGGACGATTCGCGGATCATCGTGCTCCGCCAGAAGCTGACGAATCAGCCCCTCCGTGTCCGGCGGCGCGTGCGCGGCCGCGTCGGCGAACAACGGGGCCAGCCTGTCGAGGGAACGGTCCAGGGTGCGGCGCAGGACGGCGGCAATCAGCTCCGTGCGGCAAGGGAAGTAGTACTGCACATGCCCCAGACGCGTCTGTGCCGTGGCCGCCACTGCCCGCATGGTCAGCTCGCCGTACCCGGACTCGAAGAGGATCTTCTCGGCGGCGTCCAGGAGCGCGGCACGCCGCTGGGCACCCTTGGTCGTGGCGGGCGTGCGCTTCTCCTGTTCCGGGGATCGTTCGCTCATGCCGCCCTGCCCTCCGCCTGTTCGTCGCGCACGGCCCTGCGCACAACCAGGTCGACGCCCTGCGCGGCGAGGTCCGACGGCACGCTCTGCGGACTCGGGAGCTGTTCGGGGAAGACCACACCGCTCGGTGCGGGGGCACCGTCTTCGCCGCGTACCCGACGCAGCCCCATCAGGGCGCCCAGTGCGGTCAGATGCGCCTGCCCGGCCCGATCGGTCACGGTCGCGGAGAGAGTGTCGCCCCCGTGAGTGACATCGATGCGGAGCTGGGCCGTGCCGCCTTCGTCCGGTGCGTACAGCAATCCGCGGCGCGCACCGGTGAAGCACTCACCGCGGCCCCAGCGGAAGAACCCGAGCCGCTTGGCGGCCAGCAGGGCTGCCGTGGACGCGGGCGAGCTGAAGCCGATCCGGGTTGTCGCGGTCCTGGCCGCGAGAGTGAGGGGAAGAGTGAACTGCTCGGGGGTGTCGATCCGGGCGACCCGGGTGAGCGACTCCCCGATACGGACGCGGCGGACGTCGCTCAGCGGCATGACCGTGAGCCGCTGTCCGTCCCGCACCACCTCGTAGTCCAGTCCGAGACGGTCCATGAACTCCACCGAGTCCGCGCCCGCCCGGTCGCCGAGGTCCCAGCGAATGGCCACGTCGACCGTGTCCGCGCCGCCGAGCCGGTCGCTGAGACAGGCGGCGACGAGGCTGGTCACACCACCCATCCACGCGGAGGACAGCAGTACCGGCGCGGTCGGGCCCGCCAGTGCCGCGACGGTAGCCGCGCGCTGCAGCCGCGTGGTCCAGCGCGTGACGTCCACGAACGGCACCCCGCCGCTGATCGCAGCGCGCAGGACCCGGTCTTTCGGATCGTTGACGACGCTGACAACCGCGCTGACCCCCGCCCGGAACGGTGCCGGGTCCGCCAGGTCCCAGGTGCGCAGTTCCGCACCCGTCTCGTCCGCCAGTCGCTGTCCGCGCCGCACGGTCCGCCCCGTGAGCACCAGCGGCCATGACAGGGACGCCATCCGCGCCAGCTCCGCGCCGACCGTGCCGTATCCGCCGACCAGGAGCACAGGCCCGTCGGCGTCAAAGAAGAGTTCGTCATTCATGACACCAAATATAGGTCAGGCGACCAAAAAATGCCGCAGGGGATGCGTCGCTTACCGCGGTCAATCCATTGCGCTCAATGACGTGCACATCCTGAAAGGTGGCGGCAGGAGCGAGGCAGAAGGCGTCAGGACGGCCGAGGATCCCCGTGCAACTGCCGCAGTCCGCGAGACGCTCCAGGGGTTGCGCAGCCCTCCGGATCCAGTCGGTCACCCGTCTCGTCGCGCAGCCGGGTCAGATGCCCGACGCGCGCCGCGACCTCCACGCGCGGTACCTCCATCGGCATCGCCGCACTGCTTCTGGTGACCGGCATCCCGGCCTCTGGTCGGCGCCGCCTCGTCCGGCAATCGACCGCGCCGGGCAAGAGCATGCCGCGCGCGGAGTCCCGGTCCCACGAGAAACCTCCGTCCTCCTGTCCGGGACGGCACACGATTCCTACGGGCCCCGGGCAGCACGAAGCTCAGGCGTCGATGCCCCGCCGTGTGAGATCGACTGCGATGCCGTCCAGGACACCGGCAAGGCCTGAGGCGAACAAGGCATCGAGGTCCCAGGGTTCGGCGCCCGCGCGCATCGCGCGGGCAAGCCGGGGATACGCCCCGGGTTCATACAGCGGGTCCTGTGCGTGGCCCGAGGCTTTCGTCCCCTGCTTCGCGGCGATCTTCGACTGCCGCTCCACCTCCGCATCGCTGACGAGGATCAGCGCCACGCCTTGCACGTAGGAGGCGAACAAGAACATGTACCGGAAGGCATCGGCGGGTTCAAGAGGGAGCCCGTCGAACGAGGAGAAGGCGCTTTCGCTGTCCGCCGCGAGAGCCGGGCTGAAATACGCGCGGGTCGTCACCATGACCCTCGGCAGGATCCACGGGTGGCGGTGGTACAGCTCCCAGTCGCGGTACGCGGCGCGTTCGAGGCCGTGACGCCGTGTGGTCCTTGCCCATCTTCCTCGTGATGCCCCTGGGTATCGCGCTGGCCACCGCGCTCGCCCCCCGCATCGGTAAACACAACGTGATCGCCGCCGGGCTGCTCGTGGCGACTGCCGGCTACGTCGTGCTGGCCCTGCTCCAGGCCGATTCGGGAATCGTCCACCTCGTCAGCGGCATGACCGTCGTCTCGATCGGCATCGGCGCCGTTTCCGCAGTCGTCACCGAGGTGATCCTGTCCGCCGCACCACCGGAGCGGGCTGGGGCGGCCTCAGCCATGGCCGAGACCTCTGCCGAGTTCGGCGGGGCGTTGGGCATCGCGCTCCTGGGCAGCATCGGCACCGCCGTCTACCGTTCGGAACTGGCGGTCAGTGCTCCTGACGACCTCACGTCCAAGGAGCTGGAGGCGGCCAGGAGCACACTCGGCGGCGCCGTCGAGACCGCCGCCGCCCTCCCGAGGGGCACCGCCGAATCCCTGCGGAACGCGGCCTTCGACGCCTTCGCCCGGGAGGCCAGGATCGCCTCGGTGGTCAGTGCCGTCCTGATGACGGGCGCGGCGGTCCTCATCGCCACCCTGCTCCGCACCGCACGCACACGAATCGGACCCGAGGCCCCCCAATCCGCAGCGGAGCACCATGACGGGGACCGGGCGGGGGACTTGCATTCCCGGGCAACCTCGTCCTGAGCGCGGAGGGGGAGCCGTACGCGGGTGGAGACAGGGCTGGTGGTGGAGGTGCCGGCCAGGACGGGCCGCTCAGCCCGTTCTGGCATTCGGGATCAACACCACCGTGGCATGGGACTGGCTGCCACAGCTCGGTACTGCTTCATGTGTGGGCCCTACCGTCCGGCGCACCAGTCCGCCACCGTCGACGGCTTGCGACTCCTCGTCGCCCAGACCGGGATGCACCGCCCATTCATTGAGTCCGGCAGGCAGGTCGCGCACGGGAATATGAACGCTTCGGGCACGGCAGGCCGTCGAGGTCGCCGCCGTTCTGGTCGTCGTGACCGATACGGTGCTGGAGATCGGTCGCGAGGCCGACCAGGGCGTCTTCGTTCCGCTACGAGCCCGGCGGCAGAAGTTCGCGGGTGAGAGTGAAGGCGGCCGAGGCGGTGGACAGGAGGGCGTTGATCCTTCCGAGGATGCGGGTTGTTCTGTCGGCGTCCTGCGTGTCGACAGCCGAGGCCAGGTCGTCGGCATACTCCCGGGCCCGTACCGCCTCATCCGGCATTGCGGTGCCCGCGCCCGTACGCAGGGCGTCGATCAGCCGCTGGTGGGGGCGTCGATTAATTAATGGGGTGTGTTGCGTCATCCTGGCGTTGATGTTGCGTGCATGACATATGTGGCGAGTTGGCTGGGGTCGATGAGT
>NZ_JBSFYR010000089.1:0-31708 GCF_053599875.1 Streptomyces sp. NPDC005151
CCGCCGAGTACGAAGCCACCTACTACCTCCAGAACCAGCCAAAACCGCTGGTCACAGCCACAACTTAGAGTCTCTACCGAACCCGGAACGATTCAGTTGGCCGCATCCCGTTTCGTAGCGTCCCTGAAGCCAAGACAGCGGCCGCTGCGCAGCCGGAGTCCTGCAGGAAGGCGTCATCCACGACGTATCACGATCGCGGTTTCGGCAACACTCCGTGGCTCCGGCACGGAAAATCGATCCGGAACCAAAATTCGCGGAGTGTTGACCCGCGGACTATCCAACGGCGGTTTGCCGCGACCGCATTGTATTGTCAGTTCTCGTGGGCGCGGCATCGCGGTAGCGGCGGGGGCGACATGGCGTAGGTCCCGACGGGGGGAGGTGCATCGCATCTGTCGGATGGTCTGCGACGGTGTGCGGCGGGTAGTGCACGCGCTCATCGGCCCGCGCGGTGGTGGTCGCGACCATGCCGTTTTGGACCTGCCCGCGGGAGCCGGGGTACTGACGGGACACATAGGCCGTGGCGTGCCCGGACTTACGGTCACCGGAGTCGTCCGGGAACAACGCCCCGCCGTCGTGGGGCGCGGTCGGAAACAGGAAGGCGCTGATTCATGGCTGCCCACCGGTCCGATGAAGGGCCGCACCTTCACCCTGCCTCAAGAAGTCAAGACCCGGAACACCATCCACCGATCACGGCAAACCACCGCAGGTCGACCGGACGCGGTGGGCATGTGACCGGCCGGCCGGCGCCCGCGGTGCTGCCCCCATCGCTGCGCGCGTGGCTCGGGCTGATCGCGGCCCTCGCCGCGCTAGTGGTCGTCGTGCTCGGGGTCCTGTACGCCGGCCACAGCGAGCCCGGCAGCGTGGACGTGTGGATCCAGTCGGTGGTGGACGGTGTGCGGTCGCCGTGGCGGAACATCGCCCTGGCCATGGACTTCTTGGGGGAGCCCGTGGGAGCGGCGACGCTGGTCGTGGCCACCGTGACGGGCTGCCTGCTGCTTCGGCGTCCTCGCGCAGCGGTGCTCATCGTTGCCGGCGTCGCCATGGCCGTGGGGGCGGCGACGCTGCTGAAGTACCTGGTGGGACGCACCATCCACGGCGACAATCTGTCCTACCCGAGCGGGCACACCGCCTTCCTCACCGCGCTCGCCCTCGTGGTGGCGCTGCTCGCGACCGGCCTGCTCGGCCTCGGCGGGACGGCCGGCACGTTACTCGTCCTCGCCGCGGCGCTGGTTGCCGGCGCCGCCATGGGCTGGGCGCAGGTCGCCCTGGGCGCGCACTACCCGACCGACGTCCTCGGCGGCTGGTGCACCGCGCTGGCGGTGATACCGGCGACCGCGTGGCTGGTCGACCGGATGGCTGACTGGCTGGTCGATGGGATGGCCGACGCCGGTCGGCGGGAGCGTCGCTGACGTCACGTCACGCCAGGCGGCGGAATACGGGCTTCACCGGTCGTCCGGCCAGCCAGGGGGTGGGGTCTGCGGCGTCCAGTGCCTTCCGGTACACCGCACATGCCTGGGCCACCACGTCGACGGTGTGATCGATGTCGGCGTCGCTGAGCGCGCTGCTCACCACGAACGACGGGGCCAGCACCCCGCCTGCGAGGAGCCTGCGCAGGAACAGGGTGCGGTACTGCTGCGACGGCTGCCGGTTCTCGTCGAGGGTGGCGAAGACCAGGTTGCTGGCCCGGCCCCGGACGACGATGTGGTCGCCGACGCCCATGCCGGCCGCGGCGTCGCGGACACCGGCGGCCAACCGCTCGCCGAGGGTGTGTAGCCGCGCGGTGACGCCCTCTTCGGCGTAGGTGGTGAGCACGGCCATCGCGGCTGCTAGGGAGTGCGTTTCCGCACCGTGCGTGGTGGACAGCAGGAACACCCGGTCGCCGGAGTGACGCAGCCCGCCCCGCTCCATCAGATCGCGGCGCCCGGCCAGCGCGGAGACGGCGAATCCGTTGCCCAGCGCCTTGCCGAACGTGGAGAGGTCGGGGACGACGCCGTACAGGCCCTGGGCGCCCGCCTCGGACCAGCGCAGGCCGGTGATCATCTCATCGAAGATCAGTACGCAGCCGTGCCGGTCGGCCAGCTCGCGCAGGCCGGCGAGGTACCCGGGCGGCGGCTCGGTGTGACCGGCAGGTTCGAGGATCAGACAGGCGACCTCGTCCTGGTACCGGGTGAGCAGCTCCTCCGTGGCGGCCAGGTCCCCGTAAGGGAACGCCACGGTGAGCTCGTTGGTCGCCGCCGGAACACCGGCGGACATCGGCGTGGTGCCGATGAACCAGTCGTCGACGGAGAAGAACGGATGGTCGGCGCAGATGGCCACCCGCGGGCGCCCGGTGGCGGCGCGGGCGAGGCGCACCGCGGCGGTGGTGGCGTCGGAGCCGTTCTTCGCGAACTTCACCATCTCGGCGGTCGGCACCGTGGCCAGGAAGCGTTCCGCGGCTTCGACCTCCACGATGGACGGCCGGACGAAGTTGCTGCCGCGGTCGAGTTCCCGCCGCACCGCCTCGATCACGCGTGGGTGGGCGTGGCCGAGGCTGACCGACCGCAGGCCGGAGCCGTACTCGATGTAGCGGTTGCCGTCGATGTCCCACACGTGGGCACCGCGGCCGTGGCTGATGACCGGGGCCAGGTTGTCGGGGTACTGGTCATCGCCCTTGGCGTAGGTGTGCGCGCCCCCGGGGATCATGGCGTGCAGCCGCTCGTTCGCCATCCGCGACCGGGGCAGGAGGAGCTCTTCAGTGTCTTCGGTGTCCACGCCGACCTCAACTCTCTTTTTGCTGCAGGGCCTCGGCGAGGCTCGGCGCCTCCCGGTCCCGCTGGGACATCGATGTGACCGGCAGCGGCCAGGGAATGGCGAGCTCCGGGTCGTCGAAGGCGATCGTCACGTCCTCGGCCGGATCGTGCGGGCGGTCGATCCGGTACGCGATGTCAGCGGTTTCGGTCAGCGCCTGGAAGCCGTGCGCGCACCCCGCCGGGATGTACAGGGTCACCTGCGCCTCGTCGGACAGCTCGAAGAAGGCCCGGTTGCGGTATGTCGGTGAGTCCGTCCGCAGGTCCACGACGACGTCGAAGATCCTCCCGTACGAGCACCGCACCAGCTTGGCCTCGCCGGCGCCGGAGCGCAGGTGCAGGCCGCGCAGCACGCCCCGGACCGAGCGGGACAGGCTGTCCTGAACGAAGGCGTCCGGGTCGAGGCCCACCGAGCGGACCACGTCGGCGTCGAAGGTGCGGCAGAAGAAGCCGCGCTCGTCGGCGTACGGCGTCGGCTCGAACAGGTACGCGCCGGCGATCGCCGGGACTTTGGTCGCCTTCATGGAGCCTTCCGCAAGGTGTGGGCGTGGTCGGCCGCAGGGAACAGGGCCGCGGTCAAGGAGTTGAACTGGTGCTCGAGTCGCCGGGCGGCGGCCAGGTTCCGCTCGGTGAGGGTCTGCCGCAGCTCGGCCGAACGCTTCTCCAGCGCACGGAACTGCTCGAGCAGCCGGTCGGCGTCGACCTCGCGCGCCGGGTGGCAGTACGCGCCAAGGCCCATCTCCGCCATGAGCGCGTCGCTCTTCGCTGCATAGCAGAGAGCGAGCACCGGCGTACCGGTCTTCAGCGCGCAGATCAGGTTGTGGTACCGGATCGCCACCACGGTGTCGGCAGCCGCCATCTCCTTCATCAGGTCGGCCAGTGAG
This sequence comes from Streptomyces sp. NPDC005151, assembly GCF_053599875.1. Classification (NCBI taxonomy): domain Bacteria; kingdom Bacillati; phylum Actinomycetota; class Actinomycetes; order Kitasatosporales; family Streptomycetaceae; genus Streptomyces; species Streptomyces sp. NPDC005151. The sequence goes on from NZ_JBSFYR010000089.1 coordinate 3,671, forward strand.
GACGGCTTGGCAGCGGTGACCAGCGGCGAGTCCACAGCGTCGAGGATCGCGGCGACCACCGACGCGTCGCACTCGTCACCGGTGAGCAGCCGGACAGCCCTGCCCTCCTCGACCAGCGCGCGGACGAACCGGATCGTCCCGTCGAGGTAGCGCCGGTATATCTCATAGGCCCGAGCGCGATCGTCGTTGCCGCCGTGAAAGTCCATAACGCCGACGCAGACCGGGCCCGGCGGGGCCGACGGGTCCGAGGGCGCGCTCGCCCGCGGCGTCGGCAGGGCGAACGCGAGGTCCGGGTAGACCTCGTCGCGCGCGGTGTCCACGCCCATCGCCCGCATCGCGTCGCGAGACTGCGCGTCCCGGTACGACCGGTATGCGGCCAGCCGCGCCGACCAGTGCACCAGGGCCCGGGTTGGCCGGTTGCCGATCGTCGCGGCGCCTACGCTGACCAGCGCCACCCGGGTGCGCAACAGCCGGCCGCTCGCGCAGAGCAGGAACAGCGAGTACGGGAAGCCCCACGGCCGCAGCGGCAGCGTGGCCTCCAGGACGCCCATGCCCGGCACGATCACCACGTCGTGCCGGCGCACCCAGGCAGCGGTGCGGACGGCGTCGACGAGTTTGCCCAGGCCCTTCGCCGCGATCGCGCCCGCCCGCGATGCGGTCCGGTACTCCCCGCGGTACCAGTGCAGCCGCGTCGCGGGGATCCGGTACCGGGTCGCGACGACCTCGGGTCCGCCGCACAGCGCGTCCACGATCGCCTCCGGGTGCTCGGCGCGGAGGTAGCCGAGTACGGCCTCGAGCGACCCGTCGTTGCCGAGGTTGCCGGAGCCGAGCAGGCCGAACACCCCGACACGCACCGGAGTCCCGTTCGCAGGCGTCATGCCTGCCTCCCCTCACGGCCGGCGACGAGGGCGTCGACGGAGACAGTGAGCCGGGCCGGGTCGACCGGGGCGCGGTCCTCGACCCGCTCGCCGGCGCCCGGCCGGACCCGGCTGGTCATCCATGCGGCCAGGCGGCGGTAGCACGCGCGCCGGTCGGCCGGGGACAACGGCGCCCGCCGGATCGCCGCGACGAAGCCCCAGACGTACTCGGCGAGCAGCCGGGGCGTCGGGTGCAGCGGGCCCGCCCGGCGCGGGTCCAGGTTGACGCACCGGGAGCGCTTGGAAGGGTTCGCCCGCTCGGCGCGGGTGGGATGGTCGCGGCGGAAGTACAGCAGTTCCGGCACCTGGTGGAAGGGCCCGTGCAGGGCGATCTCGGCGACGAACGTGCGGTCCGCGTGGTGGTAGCTGTCGAGCGGCTTCACCCGGCGCAGCATGTCGGCCCGCATCACCCCGTAGAAGTCGTCGCCACCCGGCTCGAACAACAGACTGCGGAAGCGCTCCGGCGCGTGCGGCGAGTCGGTGGCGAGCCCGTACTCGTAGGGGACCCTCACCTGGCCGTCGCCGTCGACGACCGCCTGGCCGGTGTGCGCGAGGATCATGTCCGGCCGCTCGTCCAGCGCCTGGACGCAGCGCCGCAGCAGGTCCCGGCCGTACAGGTCGTCGTGCGAGGCCCACTTGAACAGCTCGCCGCGGGACTCGGCGAACACATGGTTGTGGTTCGGCGTGGCGCCGATGTTCCGGGGCAGCCGGAGGTACCGGATGCGCGAGTCCCGCGCGGCGTACTTGCGGCAGATCTCCTGGGTCCCGTCGGTCGAGGCGTTGTCGGAGATGACCAGCTCGAAGTCCTCGTAGGTCTGGCCGAGCAGGGCGTCGAGCGACTCGGCCAAGTACTCCTCGCCGTTGTACACGGGCAGGCCGATGCTCAGCCTGGGTTGGGCGGTCATGAGGTCCTCACTTCGGGGATGGGATTGCGGTGGCGCTCGCGCAGGGCGGACCGCAGTTGCAGCCACCACACGGCCGAGCCGCTGACGGTTGCGGCGGCGACCCCCCAGGCCGAGCCGACCGTGCCGGCGGCGGCCGCCCCGCCGAGCCCGCCGCTGACATAGCAGGCGGAGGCGAACAACTGGCAACGCAGGCTGCGCCGCGCCGCGCCGAGCGCGCGCAGCCCGGCCGCCGCGCCGGTGCCGAGGCCGACGCCCGCGACGCCGAGGGTGACCGGCACGATGAGCTCCGAGGCGGAGTGCCAGACGCCGCCGAGCACCAGCTCGCCGAGCCGGCCAGGCATCAGCAGCAGCGCCGCGCCCCAGAGCAGCGCGCCGGCGGCCTGCCCCCCGCCCAGCAGGATGCAGAACGTGCCGAGCCGGTGCGGGGCCTGCCGTAGCACCCGTGCCGCCTCCGGGACCGTGACCAGCGAAAGCCCCATGAGCACCGCCATGAACGGGCCGAGCAGGAGCTCGGCGCCCCGCACCGCACCCACCGCGCCGATCCCGACGATCGCGCCGAGCCCGTACGCCCGCAGCTGGCTCGCGCCACTGAGGCTGACGTTCTCGACCAGGTACCGGTAGCCGAGATCGCGCTGCTCGCGAAGCCACCCGCGCGCCTCGGTCATCCGGGGCCGGATGCCGGACTGGATGTAGCCGTACCCCGCCGCCACCGTGGCGGACGCGCCCCAGGCGAGCACGAAAGCGGCCACGCTGCCCACACGGACCGCCACCACTATGGCCGGGACGAGCGCGACACCCCACACGACGTCGTTGCCGAACGCCTTCCGCCCGGTGCCGGCGGCGAAGAACGAGAACCGCCAGGCGTCCTGGAGCAGTAGCCCCGGCAACATGACACCAAGGGCGGCGAACGCGGGCCCCACGCGGCCGCCTAGGCCGAGCCCGGCCACCAGACACGCCGCGCCGAGGGCCACACCGACGCCGAGTGCGGTACCCGTCGACCGGGCCACCGCCCCGCGCCAGGACGCGTCCGGAACGCCGCTGAAGCGCACCACGAGCGGATCGGTGGCCAGCCCGCGGGAGACGTTGAGCACCACGCCGTACGTCACCCAGGCGAGGCTGAACACGCCGAACGCGGTCACCCCCAGCGAGCGGGCCACGTAGATGCCCACCACGAAGTTGCTCACGCTGGAGGCTGCCTGGTCGGCCAGTCCCCAGGACAGCCGACCGACGAGGGCCCGCCTGGCGGATCCGGCCGATGCCGTCGCCTTCTCCCCCTCGATGGTCATCGGCGTCATGCCTTGATCAGCCCGGCGCCGTGCAGGGCGCCGGCCGCGGCGGCGACGGTGTCGAACGGCAGCCCGGACCGCTCGGCGACGTCCAGCAGACTGTGCTCGCCGTCGGAGAGGCTGAGTACCCAGAGCATGGCCATCTGGGCCTGCTTCGCGTCGCTGCGGCCGCCGAGCGAGTCGTACAACCCGCGCCGGCCCAGCTGTGGCTCGCCGTAGGGGCTGAGGTTGACGTACTGCCGGTTGCGGTCAAGGACGGCGAATGCCTCGCGGCAGACGGCGAGCGTGTCCGCCATCGCCTCCGGGGAGACGAAGTCCAGGTTGTCCGCCGAGGTGTGGTACTCGGGGTAGCCGGCGTACGGGGTCCGGCTGAGCGAGCCCACGCCGAGATCGAACCCGGGCGAGCAGAACTGCCGCTCGTCGTAGCCGTACGGAGTGAACTCGGCGACGCGGTGCGGGCGTTCGGAGGCGGCCAGCACGTGCCGCATCACCCGGTCGATCTCCGCGTCGCCGCGCCTGCTCTGCTTGTACGTCAGCCGGCCCGAGTCGCCGGCGCAGGCCAGCACAAGGCCGTGCTTGACCCGTTCCACCCGCTCCGCGTTGCGGGCCAGCCAGGTGATCGCCCCGATGGTGCCGGGCGCGAACAGGAACCGGTAGGTGTAGTACGGCGTCTGCTGTGCCAGCGCCCGGGCCAGGAACGTCGCCACCGCGATGCCGGCCAGGTTGTCGTTGGCCAGCGACGGGTGGCAGGTGTGGCAGGAGACGATCACCTCGTCGGCGACCTGCCCGGGGACCACGTGCTCGGCGTAGGTGAGGTGGCCGTCGGTGAGCGTGGAGTCGACGCGCACCTCGTACTCGCCGTCCGGCAGCGCGTCCAAGGTCTCCTGGGCCAGGCAGAACCCCCATTCCGGCGTGTAGTAGCTGGTGCGGTAGGGCACCCAGGTCGGGTGGTCCGGCAGGGTGTGCAGGTGTTCCCGCAGCTCGGCCAGCGGCATGGTCGCCGACACCGGCACGCTGTAGCCGAGCACGTGCAGGCTGGACGCGGCGAAGTCGACGACCCGGTGGCCGGCGGTGTCGGCGATGTACGCGTCCTTGATGTTCCACTCCTGCGGCACCGTCCAGTCGAGCACCTGCGTCCCGGTCGGCACCTCGTGCACCTGCAGCGGGATGTACTCGCCGACGATGTCCAGGGTGGCGCGCACACCGTCGCCGGTGATGCTCCGGCACAGCGGGTACAGCCGCTCCACCAGCGCGTGCATCTGTTCGCCGGCCGCGGTCATCGGCGCCACCGCAGGGTGTCGTCGACGGTGCCGGCGTCGGACGCCGCGCGCAGCACGGCCAGCCGGGTGAAGCGTCGCTCGAAGTCCTCCCGGGTCAGACCGTGTTTCCGGTAGTTGTCGGCGAGTTCGAGCGCGCCCTGCTTCACCGTCCACTCGCAGTCGAAGCCGGGCACCGCGGCGCGGAACCGGGAGAAGTCCACCCGGTACGACCGCGGATCGGCACCGGTCTCCCCGGTGATCACCACCCGCGAGCCGGATAGCGCCTCGGCGACCTGCTCGGCGATCTCGGCGACCGTGACGTTGTTGATCTCGCTGCCGATGTTGAACGCCCGGTCGTGCACCGCTTCGCGCGGCGCGGTCAGCGCGGCTGTGAAGGCCCGTGCGATGTCGGCGGCGTGCACCAGCGGGCGCCAGGGGGTGCCGTCGGAGAGCACAAGCACCTCGCCGGACAGGAGCGCGTGGCCCACCAGGTTGTTCAGCACGATGTCGGCGCGCAGCCGGGGCGAGTAGCCGAAGGCGGTGGCGTTGCGCATGAACACCGGGCTGAAGTCGCCGTCGCAGAGCGCGTGCAGGTCGTCCTCCACCCGCACCTTGGACTCCGCGTACGGCGTCACCGGGCGCAGCGGGGCGTCCTCGGCCACCAGGTCGTCGCCGCCGGCGGCGCCGTAGACCGAGCAGGTCGACGCGTACAGGAAGCGCCGCACTCCGGCGTCGCGGGCCAGCCGGGCCAGCCGCACGGACGCGTGGTGGTTGATGTCGTAGGTGAGCTCCGGCGCCAGCGATCCCAACGGGTCGTTTGACAGGGCGGCCAGGTGGATCACGGCGTCCACCCCGGCCACGTGTTCGGCCGTGACGTCACGCAGGTCCACCCGCCGCCCCGGCGGGTCCGCAGGCGGCGGGCCCAGCACGCAGTCGGCGAACAGGCCGGCGTCAAGACCGACGACCTCGTGCCCGGCGGCCGTGAGGACCGGGGCCATCACGGTGCCCAGGTAGCCCTGGTGCCCGGTCAGCAGTACGCGCAAGGTTCATTCCCCCAGGTCGAGAGTGAGTTTGGTGACGGCGAACGCCTCGGCGTAGCGCGCGTTGCTTTCGATACCACGGATCCGGGCCAGCCCGAGGAAGGCTTCCCGGTCGTACCAGGGCCGGTGCCGCTGCGAGGGGTAGTGCTCCTGCAGCAGCCGCACCTTTTGCTCGGCGATCTCCAGCGACAGCGGCTGGTACGCCGCCGGACGGCCGAGATCGCCGTCCCACTTGACGATCTCGTAGCCGAGCACGAGGTGGTCGCGGAACGCGGTGGTCATCAGCTTCGCCAGGCCGCGGTGATCCTGGTGCGCGTCATCGGTGCGCGGGGCAAGCACGAGATCCGGCTCTGTCCCCGCGCGCAGCTCCTCGACCGCGGCCTTGGCCTCGTCCCAGTGCGCCGGCAGCCGGCCGTCCGGCAGCTTGTGCACGGTCAGCCGCAGGTCGGCACCCGGGCAGAAGGCGGCGAGCGCGGCCTGCTCCTCCTGCTCCCGCTCGCTGCCACCGCCGGAGAGCACCAGCACGTCGACGCGGATACCCGGCCGCGCGAGGCACAGCGTCAGCAGCGTGCCGCCGGCGCCGATGGCGATGTCGTCGCAGTGCGCGCCCACCGCGACGATCCGGTCCAGGCGCCCGGCCCCGAGCCGGATCACGCGGTCCCCGCCCCGGCGCCGGCCCGGCTTCCGGGCACCCGCGCCCCCGCGCCGCCGTGTTCCCACACGGTCCACGGGCGGTCGCCCCGGGCGTAGGCGTCGTCGAGCGCGGCCCGCTCCTTCACGGTGTCGGTCGGCTTCCAGAAGCCGCGGTGCTGGTGCGCCACCAGCCGTCCTCGCTTGGCCAGTTGGGCGCAACCGTCAGCGACCAGGTCCCCGTTCTCCGGGATGTGGTCGAAGACCTCCTGGCGGAGCACGAAGTAGCCGCCGTTCTCCCACAGCGGCATGTCACTCACCGCGGTAATGCCTCCCACCAGGCCGTCCTCGCCCAGGTCCACGCAGTGGAACGAGGACTGCGGCGGCACCACCATCATCGACGCACCGGCGTCGCGCCGGGCGAACTTGTCGATCATCTCCGGCAGCGGGGCATCGGTGAGCACGTCGGCGTAGTTGGCGAGGAACATCTCGTCGCCGTCCAGGTGGTGCCGCACCCGGCGCAGCCGCTCCCCGATCGGTGACTCGATGCCGGTCTGCGCGAACGTGATCGTCCAGTCGGCGATGTCGGTGGACAGCAGCTCGGTCTGCCCGCCCCGCAGTACGAAGTCGTTGGACGTCGTCTCCTCGTAGTTGAGGAAGAAGTCCTTGATGTGGTGAGCCCCGTACCCGAGACACAGGATGAACTCCGTGTGCCCGAAGTGTGCGTAGTAGCGCATGACGTGCCAGATCAGCGGCCGCGGGCCGACCATCGCCATCGGCTTGGGCGTGTCGTCAAAGGCTCCGCTGCGCATACGCAGCCCGTAACCGCCGCAGAACAGTACGACCTTCATGGCTTGACCTCGACAATGCTCAGTTCCGGGATGGGAAAGACCAGCCGGCCGCCCCACTCGTGCACGAAGGACAGCTGCTCGACCAGCTCGGCCCGCAGGTTCCACGGGAGGACGAGGACGTAGTCGGGTTTGTCGGTGCTGATCTGCTCGGGCGGCAGGATCGGGATGCGGGTGCCCGGGGTGAACCTGCCGTGCTTGTAGGGGTTGCGGTCGACCGTGTACGGGAGCAGGTCGGGCCGGATGCCACAGTGGTTGAGCAGGGTGTTGCCCTTGCCCGGAGCGCCGTAGCCGACGACCGTCTCGCCGCGCTCGGCCGCCTCGATGAGGAACCGCAGCAGGTCCCGGCGCACCTTGGCCACCCGAGCGGAGAACTCGGTGTACCCGGACAGCTCCTGCAGCCCGGCGGCCTTCTCCCGGTCCAGTACGTCGGCCACCCGGTCGGTCGGCTCGCCGGCCACCCCGGCCGGCCGGGCCCACAGCCGGATGGAGCCGCCGTGCGTGGGCAGCAGCTCGACGTCCACGAGCGCGAGTCCGCCGCTCGCCAGCGCCCGGATCGCGGACGCGACCGTGTAGTACTGGAAGTGCTCGTGGTAGATCGTGTCGTACTGGTTCTCCTCGATCAGGGTCAGCAGGTGCTGCACCTCGATGGAGACCCAGCCGTCGTCGGCGACCAGGGCGCGCAGCCCCCGGGTGAACCCGACCACGTCGGGGATGTGCGCGTACACGTTGTTGGCCACGACCAGGTCCGCCGGGCCGTGCTCGGCGCGGACGGCGGCGCCGGTTTCCGGGTCCAGGAACTCCGTGAGCGTGGGCACACCCGCATCCCGCGCCGCGGCGCCGACGTTCACCGAGGGCTCGACGCCGAGGCAGCGGATCCCGCGGTCCACCACATGCCTCAACAGGTACCCGTCGTTGCTCGCGACCTCGACCACGAAGGCGTCGGGGCCGAGACCCAGCCGCTGCACGGCGTCGGCGACGAACGTGCGCGCGTGCTCCACCCAGGAGGTCGAGTAGGAGGAGAAGTAGGCATACTGCGTGAACGTCTCCTCCGGCGTGATCAGCGGAGGGATCTGCGCGAGCCAGCAGTCGGTGCAGACCCGCAGATGCAGCGGGTACGCCGGCTCCGGCAGGTCCAGTTGGTCCGCGGCGAGAAAGCTTTCACACGGCGGGGTCGTCCCCAGATCGACGACGCTCCCCATCGCCGCCGCGCCGCAGAGTCGGCATCGTGTCATCTACTGCCCCCATCTCTGCTCGCGCGGGTGTTCCGCCGCGAGCCATCGTTTCCGTTCCCTACCGGCGGCGGGCTGTCCCCGCCGCCGGACCGACCCGCGATCGCGGTGCGGTATCCCTCCACCAGGCGCTCCAGCCCGACGGCCGGGCTGAAGTCCTGCTCGTAACGGCGCCGGGCCGCCTGGCCCATCTCCCGGTTGCGGGCCGTCTCGGCCGTGATCCGGCGCAGGCAGGACGCGAGCGAGGCGGACTCGCCAGGCCGGTGCAGCAGCCCGGTCACCCCGTCCTCGACGAGTTCGACGAAGGCGCCGTGACCGGCGGCGACGGCCGGGACCCCCGCCGCCATCGCCTCCACGACCACCAGGCCGAACGCCTCCAGCCACGTGGAGGGAGCCACCACGGCGACCGACCGCGCGATGGCCTGCCGGCACTCCGCCTGGTCGTACAGGCCGACGTAGCGCACGTCGTCCCGGCCCGCCGCCCAGGCGGTCACCGCTCGCTCCAGCGGCCCCGCGCCGGCGACCACGAGCGGCACGCCCACCCCGCCGTCGGCCGCGATCTCGTCCCACGCGGCCATGAGCAGCCGCACGCCCTTGGCCTCCGCGAGCCGGCCGAGATAGAGCAGATGCTCGCCGGCGCCCGCTCGGCGGACACCCGGTTCGGGCACGAAGTTGTGCTTCACCGCCAGCCGCCCGGGTGGCATGCCGGCCCCCACCAGGACGTCGCGCTGCGCCGCGGAGATGCAGAAGAACCGCTCCACGCCGGACCACCACCGCCGCCGGTTGACCGACATGCTGACCGCGAGCGGCACCGTAGCCAGCCGGGAGCTCCGGTAGCAGCCGTGCCGGACGGCGGGCAGCGGCGCGGACCCGACGCACTCGGTGCACGGCCGGCCGTCCCGCTGCAGCGTGCCGGGCGGGCAGACCTGGGTGTAGTTGTGCAGCGTGGCGACGGCGGGCACGCCGGTGTCGGCGCAGGCGGCCAGCACCGCCGGCGACAGGAGCGGGAAGACGTTGTGGACGTGCACCACGTCCGGCCGCTCGGTGCGAAGCCGGGCGGCGAGCTCCGCGCGGACCGCCGGGTTCCACGGCACCAGCAGCGGTACCACGACCTTGCCCAGCAGAGACCGGGCAGCGATGTCGTCGCTGCGCCGCTCGAACACCTCGACCCGGTGGCCGGCCCCGCGCAGCAGCGCCACCTCCTGGTCGACGACCTTGTTCTCCCCGCTCGGCTGCGCCGAGGCGTAGCGGTTGTGCACCACGAGGACGTGCATGCTCAGGTCACCTCCGATCTCTGGGCCCCTCGCGGGACGCGTCGTCGAGGGACTTCGGGCGTCGAGAGGGGAGTGGCCGCGGCAGGTGCCGCCAGCAGTGAAGCGGCCACCGCCAGATGCAGCAGATACGGCGAGGCGTCGCCCAGCCCGGCCTCGGTGTACGACGCGATCGCGCAGTAGCTGATCAGGAAGATGGCGCAGGCTCTCGACAGCGACGGTGGCCGCAGCAACGCGACGCCGCCCAACACGATGATGATCGCCGCCACCAAGGCGACGCCGGTCATACCCTGCTCGTTGTAGACGGCCAGCCAGCTGTTGTCGATCGGCAGCCCGCCGAACGACTTGTCGCCCAGGCCCACGCCGAACAGGTACTCCCGGGGCGTCCGGGGTGCTGCCAGCAGGGCGTCCCAGACCTTGGCCCGACCGGTGAGGCTGGTGAAGTACTCCTGGCTCTGTCCGCGCAGGAACCACGCCTGCAGCGCGGAGCTGAACCCCACCGCGGCCACCGCGGCGCACAGCACCGCCCAGGTGAAGAACCGGCGGGCGGCGGCGCTGGCCAGGATGAGCGAGCTGATCGCCAACGCCAGCCCGATGAGCAGGCCGAGCGTAGCCGTCCGGGTATGGGTCAGCGCGAGCAGGATGAGTGACGGCACGATGACCACCGCCGCACTGGTCCTGTCGGTCCGGCGGCCCAGTACGAGCAGCACGGTGAGCCCGATGATCACCGCGGCGTACTGTCCGATCTGCGGCGGGGTGAGCGGCCACAACGCGCCGACCAGCCGCCCGCCGTAAGTCTCGGGCATGGCCGCGCCCGGTGAGATGACCAGGCCGGCGGCCACCGACCCGAGCACCGCGAAGTACATCCGGATGTGGTGCCGGACGAACGTCAGGCCGCCGTCCCACCAGCGGCTGAGCAGCCACAGCGTGCCGACGAAGAGAGCCAGCCGGGCGCAGCGGAACAGTGCGCCGAACCCGGACTCCAGGTGGGCGCTGGAGATCACGCTCAGCACCAGCAGCAGGGTGAGCAGGAACACGAAGGCGCTGGCTCGGATGCGCAGCCGGAGATTGACTGCGAGCACCAGCGAGAACGCGGCGACCAGCGAGCCCATGGTGACCATCTGGATGAGGGAGCGGGGCAGCGGAATGATGGTCTTCGCCCCGGCGGAGCCGAGCGTGTTGAGGATCAGCAGTCCCCAGACGGTCCCGATGATCTTCGGTGTGTGGTCGGTGCGCATCTCAACCACCGTCCCCTGCGCGGAAGGTGCTGCCCGCGTCCTGCTGGTACGGCGTGCCCTGCCACTGCCCGGAGTTGAGGATCCGGCTCGGGTCGTGGGCGACGAATTTCCATGGTCCGAGGTAGGCGTTGTCGTGCCAGCGGTTGTGCTGCTTGCGGGTGATCGCCTCGGCCACCCGCTCGCCCTGGTACGGCGACCAGTCCGGATAGGTGCCGTAGTTGGCCAGCACCGCCATGCGGTCGCACTTCACCGTGCAGTCGACGACGGACTTGTCCAGCACGAAGCGGTTGTTGTGGATGTCCACCCGCTGCGTCTTCCACCGGCAGTCGGCGTAGAGCGGTTCGGTGGCGATCGCCGGCTGGGCGCAGCGGTCCATGTCCTTGACCAGCAACGTGCAGTCACCGGAGGAGGTGTTGGCCGGGCTGTTGCAGAACCGGTCGGCGTTCTCCCACAGGGTGATCCCGGACCAGTTGTTCTCCAGCAGGTTCCGGTAGACCTCGATCCTGTCCGTACGGGCCCGGACCCGTGGTTCGCCGCCCGATTCGGACAAGTAGAGGGTCGCGAAGGGGAAGTTGTCCCCGCGGTCCGCGTACTTGCGGCCCTCGACCCAGTTGTTCCGCCGGATCGTGTTCTTCCGGATGACCGCGTTGTAGCTGGTCTCGTAGATCAGCGCGGCTCCGTCGTTGGCCTCGAGCACATTGTCCTCGATGAGGAAGTCGTTGTTGTTGGTGTCCGCCCACAACCCGGTTCCGCGGTTGTCGTGCACCCAGTTGCCGCGTACGTCTGCGCCGTTGACGGCCCAGAACTTGACGCCTCCGGTGCAGCCGCAGCCCGGCCGCTTCCGCTCCCAGTCGTCCGTGTTGTTGCCCACGATCTCGTTGCCCTCGACCACCAGGCCGCTGATACGGCCGTTGCCCTTGTACGCGTTCACGCCGTACTGACCGTTGTCGCGCAGGCAGCTGGCGCGGACCCGCTGGCGGGCCCCGGCCATCAGCCCGGCGCCCGAGTTGTTCTGGATCGTCGCGTGCTCGATCACCCACCCGTCGGCCGAGTCATGGTTGACCACGCCCTCGTCGCGCGGCGCCACGAAACGTTGCACGGTCAGGTAACGGATGGTGACGTTGCGGGCGGTACCGCCGAACGCGTACTGGTTCTTCTTCCGGCCGTCGAGCACCGCGCCCGGCGCACCGAGGTAGCGGTTCCCCTCCTTGGGGATGACCTGGGCGTAACGGTCCGGCTCGAGCCGGTGCTTGCCCGGACGAAGCCAGAACGTGGTGTTCGGGGGGCTGCTCTTGGTCTTCGCGGCCAGGTCACCGGCCACCGCGGGGTCGACCGTCACCGCGCCCGCCGGCGCCTTCGCCGGCCCGGCCGCGGGCTCGGCGCACACCCGGGCCACGGACGTGGATGGCGCAGCGGTCGGCTTTGCCCGGGCGCCCGGCGTGCTCTCACAGCCGGTCGCCGCCAGCAGGGCCAGCGCCAGCGGTACCGCCGCCAACGCCCAGTGCTGTTTCTTGATCCCCATGCGCCCCCCTAGCCGCGGAACCTGAGTACGGTGGTGAACCCCTCCGCGCCGTCGGCGACGCCGGTGCCGACCAGCGTTGTGGTGGGTTCCTTGCGCCCGAAGCCGGTGGAGTACCAGCCCAGCGGCGGGTCACTCTCGCCGCGATGCGCCCGCCAGCACAGCTGCCCGGGCAGGTCGAGCGCCGCGGAGCGGTCCTCGCCGTCCCGGGTCCAGGTGAGCATCGCCCGGTTCCCCACCAGGTCCGCGGCGATCGCCGGGCCGAGGTGGAACGCCAGACGCACGGCCCGGCGCGGGCCGCGCACCTCGTCGACCACCCTCAGCTCCTGGCTCGCGGCCGTCAGCTCCACCCGGCGGCTGTGCACGGAGCGCTGGTAACCGTCGTGCTCGGCGCACCATCGGGCCGTCCCCCCATCGGAGGCGTCGGATGCGTCCGCGACCAGGACGCGGCTGCGGGCATGTCGGGTCCACAGGAACGGGCCGCCGGAGACGGACTGGTCACCGCCATCCAGTTGCAGGGTGTTGTGGCCGAGGGTCGACCGGAAGTACTGCCGCCACTCGGGCTGCCCGTGGTAGCAGAACGTCCCCGGGTCGGCGAGCACGTCGACCCCGTCGTGCCGGACCTCCACGGACAGCGCGTCCGCGTGAGCATGCGCGGCGATGGACAGGAATCCGTGCGGACCACCGTCGCAGCGGCACCAGATCTCCGCCGGACCACGCAGGATGGTCATGCCCGCGTCGGCGAAATGGGCCGGCCGGCTCGCCGGGCGGGACACGGCCGGTGCGGTGGGCCGGATGAGCGCGGCCAGCAGCGGGGTGCGCACATCGGTGCCGGTCACCGCCGGCCACCAGTCGAGCCGACCGAACACGGCGTCCCCGGTGGCCAGCAGCGAGGCCCAGCGGTCGGTGCCCGCGCCGTCCACGACCAGACCGTGCCCGTCGTCCGCGTCCCCCTGGCGCGGCGGCCGTAGCCGGCTGTCCACGATGGCCGCGAGCGCGTCGGTCATCCGCAGCAGCACCAGCCGGATCGACGCGGGGACCGGCCTGCCTGCGGCATCCGCCTCGGCCACCGCGGCCAGGCCGAGCTCCAGCACCAGTCCGTGATACTCGGTGGCCAGCTCGCGGTTGAGGCCGGAGTGGAAGGTGTTGCTGCGAAGCTGCCGCTCCAGCGACCGCAGCGCGTCGGCCCGCCAGCGCGCCGAGGAGGGGAACCACCCGAACGCGCAGGCTGCGGCGAACTGCCCGGCGGTCTCGGCGATGACGTGGTTGTTCGCCGAGGACCCGCGGCTGGGGAAGGCGGCCAGCCAGCGCTGGTGGTGCCAGATCTGGTGGACCGCCACCGGATTGTCCTCGAACAGCCCGGCCACGCCCGGCCAGCCGTCGAGCAGCCGGCGGATCCACACCCAGGACAGCAGCCGGATGCCCAGCTCGATGCCGCTGGTCCAGTGCACCCCGCGCAGCGGCGGGTTGGCCGCCCACCACGACCGCAGGTGCTCGGCCACTCGCTCGGCGTACCGCTCGTCCCCGGTGATCGCATAGGCGGCGGCGAGCACGGTGAGGTACTGATGCCGGGACAGCTCCCAGATCTGCTTGATGTCCCCGACCGCGTCCTCGTTCCGATACGGCACGTCGAAGGCGTAGCCCTGCGGAGCCCGGCGCCCGGTCTTCGGGTCGTACCACCAGTCCGGGTCGGCCAGGTCGTCCCGCTCGACGCCGAAGAACTCGGCGTGCCCGGCCATCAGCCGGTCCGCCTCGGCGACGAGACGCTTCGCCGCGTCGGGTGCCACCGCGTCGACCGCCCCCGCGGGCAGCGACGCGGTGAACCGGGCGCCGGTCACGTCCGGGCAGTCCGGCGGCGCCGACCGCCACCGCCGTCTGCGCACCGTGTCGCCCGCCCGGCCGCCGACCTCCCGCGGTCTCATCCGGGAAAGGCGCCGCAGGTACCAGCCCGCGCTCATGGTCATCGAGCCCTCGCCAACGTCACCGGCGCGCCGCCGGCCAGGCCGGCCTGCACGGCGAGGGTGGCCGCTGTGGTGGCGGCCAGCGACTCCAGCGGCACCGGCATCGGCCCGCCGGTCCGCACGGCCTTGATGAACGCGGCCAGTTCGGCGGACTGGCCCTTGTCCCGGGCCTTGGGCAGCCGCGAACTGACCCACCGCTTGCGGCCGTACACCGAGGCACGGACGAAGTCGTCGAGCCGCAGCACCTTGCCGTCCGCGACCAGGTCCAGCGTCTCCTTGGGGAAGCCGGCCGCGCCGGTGGTGACGTAGCTGATGGTGGCGGTGGACCCGTCCGGGTAGCGCAGCACGACCTGCAGATCCTCGTTGCCGGACGTGGCGACCGCGTACACCGAGACCGGGTCGGCCTCGAGCAGCCAGCTCGCCGTGTCGATGAAGTGTCCGCCCTCGCCGGCGAACCGCGAGCCCTCGGCGCCCTGTTGGAGGTACCAGCTGCCGTGCGCCAGCCGGCCCGCGTTGACCAGGTAGCGAAGGCTCGCCGGACCGGTCCGGGCGCCGAACCGCTTCCTGGCCTCCTGCAACAGCGGTGCGAACCGGCGGTTGAAGCCCACCTGCAGCCGGTCGTTGCCGGACTCCTCCACCGCCGCGAGCACGCCGGTCAGCTCGTCCTCGGTGAGGGCCAGGGGCTTCTCCACGAACACCGTCTTGCCGGCCAGCAGCGCCCTTCGGGTCAGTTCGGCGTGTGAGCTGTGCCGGGTGACCACGAACACCGCGTCGATGGACTTGTCGCCGAGCACGGCGTCGAGATCGGTGGTCGCCTCGGCGAAGCCGAACTTCCGCTGCGCGTTGGCCGCGGACAGGGCCGTCGTGGTGACGACCGTGGACAACTCGACGCCGTCGCGCTGTGCCAGGTGCGGCAGCAGCATCGACGTCGCGTAGTTTCCCGCGCCGACGAACGCCAGCCGCACCGGCACCTTGGCAGACCGGCCCGAGGTGGACACTCCGCCGCCGGGTCGCTTCACCGCGGGCACGGCCACCGCCGGGGCCTTGGCCTCGGCCGCGTGCTCGGGGTACCGGAACAGCACGGCCACGGCCTTCAGGTCGCCGTCCTTCAGGCTCTGGTACGTCTCGACGGCGTCATCGAAGTCGGCGATGTGGGAGACCAAGGGCTCCACGTCGACGCTGCCGCGGGCGACGAGGTCGAGGAAGCACGCCAGGTTGCGGCGCTCGGTCCAGCGCACGTAACCGATCGGGTAGTCCCGCCCCTCCAGCTCGTACTCCGGGTCGTAGCGCCCGGGGCCGTAACTGCGGGAGAACCGGACGTCGAGCTCCTTCTCGTAGTACGCGTTCCACGGCAGGTCCAGGCGGCACTTGCCGATGTCGACGACCCGGCCGCGGTCCCGGCTCATCCTGGCGGCCAGCTCGACGGGCTGGTTGCTGCCGCCGCCGCCGGCGGCCAGGTACACCTGGTCCACGCCATGACCGCCGGTGAGTTCGGCGACGACGGCTTCCACGGCCGAGGAGGCGGGATCGCCGCAGGCCGCAGCACCCAGGCGCTCGGCGAGCTCGCAGCGCACCGGGTCGGGGTCGACCCCGACGACGCGGACTCCCGAGGCGGCCAGCAGCTGCACCATCAGCTGCCCGATCAGCCCGAGGCCGATGACCAGCGCCACTTCGCCGAGCTGTGACTCGCCCTGGCGGACGCCCTGCAACGCGATCGACCCGACGGTGCCGAAGGCCGCGTGCCGCGGCGCGAGGCCGTCCGGCACCCGGGCGTAGAGGTTCTTCGGCACCCAGTTCAGCTCAGCATGCAACGCGTGCTCATTGCCGGCGCAGGCCACGAGGT
The DNA here is from genome assembly GCF_053599875.1 of Streptomyces sp. NPDC005151. NCBI lineage: Bacteria > Bacillati > Actinomycetota > Actinomycetes > Kitasatosporales > Streptomycetaceae > Streptomyces > Streptomyces sp. NPDC005151. The sequence goes on from NZ_JBSFYR010000089.1 coordinate 19,620, forward strand.
CACCGACCGCCACGTCGTCGATCCCGGTGCCGACCTGCTCGACCACCCCGCACAGCGAGTAGCCCAGCGGCGTGTAGGAGTCCAGCTTGCCCATCACCTTGCGGTAAGTGGCGGGCACCCCGTTGGTGGCCACGCTCTGCACGACCTTGGCCACCTGGTCCGGCCGGGAGCGGGCCTTGCCCAGCATCGACATGCCGGCCTCGGACACCTTCATGAGCTCGGTCCCGGTGGAAATCAGCGAGTAGGCGGTCCGGACCAGCACACCGCCCGGCTTGCACCCCGGCACCGGCACGTCGAGCACCGCCAGCTCGCCACTCTTGTAGTTCTGCACAACCTGTTTCACCCGAAGTCCTCTTGTCTCTACGCCGTCAAGGGCAAGCTCTGGCCGGCCCCGGAGGTCGCGCCGCGATACCAGTACTCGAGGGTCAGCACATGCCACAGATGCTTGGAGAAGTCCCGCTGCCCGGCGGCGTCCTCGGCGACCATGCGCACCAGTGCGTCGCGGCGCAGGAGCCCTGAACGGACGAGCTCGCCGTCGTTCACCACCTCGCGCACCAGCGGTGCCAGATCCCGGCTCATCCAGGCGCGCAGCGGGGCGCTGAACAGGCCCTTGGGCCGGTACACGATCTCCCTGGGCAGGATCGAGCCGGCCGCCTCCTTGAGGACGGCCTTGCCCTGACGTCCGACGATCTTGCGATCGCCGGGTACGGCGAACGCCGCCTTGACCACCTCGACGTCCACATACGGCACCCGCACCTCCATCGACGCGGCCATGCTCGACCGGTCCGTGTAAGCGAGGTTCAGGCCCGGCAGGAACATCCGGGCGTCGCCCAGGCACATGCGGTTGACGAAGTCGTCGAGGTCGTTGTCCTCGTAGACGTCCGCGTGCTCGGTCAGCACGTCCTCGACCGTCCCGGCCAGGTCCGGATCGAGAAGGGCGAGCAGCTCGTCCTGGTCGTACATGGTGTAGCTGCGCCGGAACGCAGTCTCCTCCGGCAGATCGGCGAAGGAGAGGAACCGCTTCGCGAAGCGCACCGACCGGTACCCCCGGCGGGCCGTGGCGACCGGCAGCCGGTCCACGGCCACGGACAGGCCGCGCCGCAGCGGCCGCGGGACGCGCTGATAGCGCAGCGCGATCAGGTTGGCCAGGTGCTTGCGGTACCCCGCGAACAGCTCGTCGGCGCCCATCCCCGAGAGCATCACCTTGACCCCGGCCTCCCGGGCGGCCGAGCAGATCAGGAACGTGTTGATCGCGGCGGGGTCGCCGATCGGCTCGTCCAGGTGGTACGTCATCTGCGGCAGCAGATCGAGCACATTCGGAGCGATCTCGATCTCATGCAGATCGACGCCGAACCGCTCGGCCACCCGCCGGGCATAGCGCAGGTCGTCCGGCATCGCCTCGAACCTGGCGTCCTCGGCGCGGAACCCGATCGTGTAAGCGGAGATCCCGGGCCGGTCGCGGGCCGCCAGCGCGGTCAGCCAGCTGGAGTCAAGACCGCCGGAGAGGAAGGTCGCCACCGGTACGTCGGAGAGCAGGTGACGCCGGGTCGACTCCTCGACGATGGCGGCGACATCCGGCTGCTCGCCGCTCCGGGCCCGCTCCTGGGCCTCGGCGGCGACGTCCTTCAGGTGCCAGTACCGGCCGCGCTCCACCCGGCCGTCGGGTCGGCACCGGAGCCAGCTCCCCGGCGGCAGCTTCTCCGCTTCGCGGAACGCGCACCGTGAGTCCGGCACCCAGTAGTACAGCAGCGAGGCCACCAGCGCCGCATGGTCCACCTGCAGCGACCCGCCGGTCACGGCGGCGAGCGCCTTGAGCTCGGAGGCGAACACCAGCCCCTCGCCGCGCCGGAGCAGGAACAGCGGCTTGATGCCGAGCTGGTCGCGGGCGAGCACCAGATCACCGGTTCGCTCGTCGAAGATCCCGAACGCGAACATGCCGCGCAGCCGGGGCAGGCAGTCCGTACCCCAGCGCCGCCAGGCCTCCAGCAGCACCTCGGTGTCGGAGGTACCGCGGAAGCGCACCCCGGCGGCTGCCAGCTCGGCTCGCAGCTCGGGCGCGTTGTACAGCTCGCCGTTGTACGTCAGGGCGAGGCCGCCCGAGACCATCGGCTGGGCGCCGGTCTCGGACAGGTCGATGATGGCCAGTCGGCGGTGCCCGAGGTGCACTTCGCCGTCACCGACGGGGTGGCTGTACCGGCCCGCCCCGTCCGGACCGCGGTGGGCGAGGGTATCGGTGAGCCGGTCGGCCACGGCCTTCCCGTCCGGCCACCGGTAAGCGCCTGCGATGCCACACATGTCCTACCGCACCTCCTGGTCGCTGTCCGGGACCCGTGCCGCCCACATCGGCAGCCGCTCCGTCCGCCGCCGGCCCGGCCCGTTCTGTCGGGCCGACCGCTCGTTCTGGCCGCGCAGCGCGGTGTGCAGCCCGTCCCACAGCGTGCCGTCGGTCCGGTCACGCGGATCGGGGTCGATCAGCACCACACCGATCACCGGAATGCGCTGGTCCGCGAGCTGCCGCGCCACGGTGTGCAGCCATGCGGCGCTGCCGTGCCCGGCACGCACCACGAGCACGGTCTGAGTGCCGAGATACTGGAGATCGGTCCACGCCGTGCCGGGCGCCACCGAGCCGACGCCGACCCGGCGCTCCTGATGCGACACGGCCGCGGCACGCTCGCCGCTGACCACGGTCGGGTCTCCTGGTTTCGGGCGGCGGCCCGCGAGCTGCGGGCCGGGCAGACCATCGATGATGACCACGGGCCCCTCCGCCACCAGTGCCCTGGCGAGGTCCAGCGCGATCACGCTCGTGCTGCGCGCACAGCCCAGTTCCAGCAGCGACACCGGTTCCGCGGAGCCGCGCACGGTGCGGGCCAGGGACGCGGTGAGCCGTTCGCGTGCCGCCCGGATCCGTCGGCGCCGCCACAGCCTGCCCGACCGGCGGGGCAGCTCCGCGATGACCGAGGCGCCGAGGTTCGCCGCGATCTCCCGGCGCAGCACGGGGCGGTCCGCCACCACCGTGCCGACCGCTGCCACCGCGAGCCCGAGGACGAGCCCGAGGACGAGCCCGACCGCGGCGTTGGTGGCAGCGGCCGTGGGCAGGGAGTGCCGCACCGCGCGCGGGGCGTCCACGACCTGTGTGCCGGCGATGAGCTGCGGAGTGCCGATGCGTGCCTCCGCGGCGCGCTGGCCGAAGTCGGTGATCCGCGAGGTGAGTTCGGCCCGGCGGGCGAAGAGCGACTCCAGGTCGGACGACGCCGTCGGCCCACTCTCCGGCGATCCGTTTCCGATGGCCTTGTTGACCTTGGCGAGATCGTCCCGCATTCGGTCACGCTGGTCGAGCAGGGCCTTGGACTCGGCGTCCGCGGCCGCCCGGATCCGCTTCACATGGTCCGCGACGAACGCATCGGCCAGCGCCTTGGCGCGGGCCACCGCTTCCGCGTCGCTGTCACCTGTCACCGTGATCTGCAGCAGGTTGTTGGTCAAGCCGATACCCCCGTAGTCCCGCATGAAGTCCTCTGGTTTTTCAGGGGAGTCGAGGGAATGCAGGGCCTTGTCGGCGATCAGCGTGGTCTGCAGCAGCGCGACGTCGGTGCGGATCAGCGTTCCGGGGTCGTTCGGCTGGTCCTCCTGATGCGCGACCAGCACCTTGGTCACCGCGGTCGGCGGCGGCGGCAGCAGGACCGCCACCGCCGCGCCGACGAGCAGGCCCAGCAGCGCCACGGAGCACCAGAAGCGGCGCCGCCTTCGCACCGCCACCACCAGCGCCTGCAGGTCCAGCAGCGGAGCCGCGGCCGACGACTCCGAAGATGTACTCGTCGTCACCTTGAACCTCCCGTTGCGTCGCCGCCAACCGCGAGCGCCGGCACGGCGGCATCCCATGGATGGCCGGCGGACCGCGTCGAACTGACCCGGACCGTGCCGGCGAGGACGATGCCGACGATCTCGTGCTCGGCGTCCGCACACGCCTCGGCGATGCCGGCGAGCTCCCCTGCGGTCCAGCTGCCCGCGCTGAGCACGATCAGGACGCCGGACTCGTTGTCGCGGTCCGGGACCATCGGCTGGGACACCGAAACCCCCACCACCCGCAGCATGGGGTATCCCCTGCTCGAAGAGCTTGGGGAAGGATCGCTCTCGGCCTCGGCGACGAGCTGCCCGGCGGCCCGGCGGGCGATCTCGTCGCCGTCCGGGACGACAACCAGCAGCCGCCGGGGGGCCGGCAGCTCGTCCCGGAGGCGGGCGCACACCCGCCGGTAGCGGATCTGCCTGCTGGCCTCGTCGCCGGACGCCTGCGGGGTCGGTACGTCCCACCGGATGTCGACGCCCAGCAGCCGGCGGATCCGGGCCCGCGGGCCACGGCCTTCCGGCCGGCGCGCGGGCCGTTCAACAGGTACGTCGACGGTACCCAGCAGCGCCGAGCCCAGCGCCGCGGCGATCTCCGGTTGGGCGCGCAGTCGGCGACTCATCCGTGCGGCGGTGAGATGGCCGATGACCGCGAGCAGGAAGAACAGCAGCGCCCCGGCGACGATGAGCTGGATCCTCGTCGGCGGTGCCTCGCCAGCCGGCCGGGCCGCCGGTCCCATGACGACCATGTTGACCTTGGTGGCGGTGGGGTCGGCCTGGTCCAGCTTGCCGATGGCCTCCTGGAGCGTGGTGCGCAGCTTCTCGAGCTCGGTGCGGGACTGCACGCTCTCCACGGTCTGCCCCGGATCGGCCGCATCGGCCAGCTCGGTGATGCGTAGGTTGGTCTCCGCCACCTGCTTCCGCAGCGCCTCGGTCCCCGACGCCGCGTCGGAGTCGGTGCTGCCGCCTGCGATCCGCGCGGCGTAGCTGACGAACTGCTGGGCCATCCGGTCGGAGAGCTGCTGCGCGCGCTTGGGGGTGTCGGCCGTGCCCGAGATCTTGATGATGTTCCCGTCAGCGGCCTTGGCGCTCACTCGGTCCCGCAGGTCGGCGCCGCTGACGCCCTGCCAGCCGAGCGTGGCGGCCGCGCGGTCGGCCACCGAGGAACTGGTCGCGATGTCCACCTGGGTCAGCAGCTCGCGCTCTTCCCACTGCCCAGGCAACAGTACCGATGCCGACGCCGTGTATCGCGGCGGAAACAGCAGCACCGAGGCACCGTAGCCGACGAGCGCACCCACCACGGTGAGGACGGCGAGAAGCCGCCAGCGCCGGCGGAGAATCCGCCCGATAGTGACCAGGCGGATCGTGTCATCGTTCAACGCCGCGTCCTCTTCCCTGTTCGGACCGTCTTGCCCGCCGACACCGGGGCGTGGTCACGGCAGGCAGCGGCGTAGGCGGCGAGCAGCGACGCTTGCGAGTTCCGCCAGGAGAGCGGCCCGCTGATGCGCTCCTGGCCGATCTTGCCCATCCAGGCCCGCTTCTCCGGATCGTCCAGCAGCAGCGCGATGAGCCTGGCGAACTCGGCCTCGTCGTTGGCGGGCGCGTAGACGGCGGCCTCACCGGCGGAGACTCGCGCCTCCCGGAGGTCGAACGAGACGAGCGGCCGGCCCATCACCATGTACTCCAGGACCTTGTTCATGGTCGACACGTCGTTGAGCGGATTGTGCGGGTCGGGGGAGAGGCACACGTCCGCGGTGGACAGGTAGCGCACCAGATCGGCGTCCGGAATGCGCCCGGTGAACTGCACCTGCTCCGAGAGCCCGAGCCGCCGGGACAGCTCCACCATCGCGTCGAAGGTGTCGCCGGCGCCGACGAACACCGCATGCCAGTCGGTCCGCCCGAGTTCGTCGCGCAGCTTCGCGAGGGCCCGCAATGCGTAGTCGACGCCGTCCTGCGGGCCCATGACACCGAGGTAACACAGCAGATGAGGCTTGCCGCGCTTCAGCTCAGGCTCGGGCGGTACGGGGTGGAACCGGTCGATGTCGGGCGCGCTGCGCACCACGAAGACGTCCTCCGGCCGCCGGCCGCCACGGCGCACCGCGACGTCCCGGTAGCTCTCGTTGGTGGCGAGCACGACGTCCGCGGCCCGGTAGGTCAGCCGTTCCAGCGCGCACACGCCGCGGTAGAGCAGATCCTCGCCGCGGCCGAACCGGGAGAGGTACAGCTCGGGCACCAGGTCGTGCTGGTCGAAGACGAACCGCGCGCCGCGCCGCTTCAGCCACAGTGCCGGCAGGAACAGCAGGTCGGGCGGGTTGCAGGCGTGGACCACGTCGACCGGGCCGACCTTCCGGGCCAGCCGGACCGTATGCCACAACGCCGATCCGTACTCCCGCAGGTAGCCGGCCGGCCCTCCGGTGGCCGCGCGCAACGGGTAGCGGTGGATCCGCACCCCGTCGATCTCCGCCTCCGGCTCCGTGTCCCGCTTTTCCCCCCGGGGACAGATGACGTGCACCTTCCAGCCCGCGTCGCGCAGCGTCGTGCACTCCTGCCACACCCGCCGGTCGAACGGCACCGACAGGTTCTCCACCAGGATCAGCGCGCGCCGGTCCGCCCGGTCGCCGCTGGTTGCGTCACCAAACAAGGCCCATGTACCCCGGTTCGGCCCGGCGCGCCTCGGCGTCGGGAAGGTGGATGAGGTCGACAATCACCGGGCCGTCGGCGCCATGGGGCAGCGCCGACAGCACGGCCGGATCCCTGGTCCCGACCAGGCACACCTCGGCGTGCTCAAGCACCTCGCCGACGGAATCCGCGAGCAGCTGCGCGAGGTGCGGCAGCCGGGTCTCGATGTACTCGCGGTTCGCGCCGATCAGCCGGGAGAGACTCACGTTGGCGTCGTAGATCCGCAGGTCGTAACCCTTGCCGAAGAGCCTCTCGGCCAGCTCGACGAGCGGGCTCTCGCGGAGGTCGTCGGTGCCGGGTTTGAAGGACAACCCGAACAGGCCCACCCGGCGCTTGCCGGTGCGCTCGACCAGCTCCACCGCGCGCTGCAGATGGTCGGAGTTGGAGGGCAGCACGTGGGCGAGGATGGGCACCGAGACGTCGGCCCGCTGCGCCGCGTGGACCAGGCTGCGCAGGTCCTTGGGCAGGCAGGAGCCACCGAAGGCGAAGCCGGGCCGCAGGTAGGCGGGGCTGATGTTCAGCTTGCGGTCGGCCAGGAACAAGTCCATCACCTGGTGCGAGTCCACCCCGAGCGCCTGGCACACCGCGCCCAGCTCGTTCGCGAAGCCGATCTTGAGGCCGTGGAACGCGTTGTCCGCATATTTGATCGCCTCGGCCGTCGGGACCGGCACCCGGAACACCTCGCCGGGCAAGCCGTCGTACAGCGCCATCACCGCATCGCCGCTTGCCGGGTCGAGCTCGCCGATGACGGTCTTGGGCGGGTCGAAGAAGTCCCGCACGCTCGTGCCCTCGCGCAGGAACTCCGGGTTGACCGCGACCCCGATGTCCACCCCGGCCGTGCCGCCGACGTACTTCTCCAGGATCGGTACCAGCAGGTTCAGGCAGGTGCCCGGGAGCATGGTGCTGCGGAACACGACGGTGTGCCGCCCACCCCGCTCGGCCAGCGCGGCGCCGATCTGCTCGGTGACCCGCTCCAAGTACGTGGTGCACAGGCTCCCGTTGGGCTCCGACGGCGTGCCCACGCAGACCAGCGACACCTCGCTGCCCATGATCGCCTCGCGGACGTCGCCGGTAGCGCGTAACGCTCCGGTCCGCACGACCTCGGCGATGAGCTCGCCGATCCGCTCCTCGACCACCGGGGCCTTGCCGTCGTTGACCAGGTCGACCTTCACCTGGTTCACGTCCACCCCGATGACCTCGTGACCCATGCTGGCCAGGCACGCGGCCGACACACAGCCCACGTAGCCGAGCCCGAAAACGCTGACCCTCATGACCCGTTCCTCCCCCCAGGCAGGCCCTCCCGGCCTGCGGTCCGCACGCCGGCCGGACGACGACCCCCGCGCATCAGTAGGCCCCCTGCCCATAGAGCACCGCACGCAGCGTCTTCCACAAGATCACTGTGTCCAGGGCGAGCGACCAGTCCTCCACGTACCGCAGATCCAGCCGGACCGCCTCCTCCCACGCCAGGTCGCTGCGTCCGCTGATCTGCCACAGGCCGGTGAGTCCGGGCTTGACCAGCAGCCGCCGCCGGATGTCCGGGCCGTACGCAGCGAACTCCCCCGGCAACGGAGGCCGCGGACCGACGAGCGACATCGATCCGGTGAGCACGTTGAACAGCTGCGGGAGCTCGTCCATCGAGTACCGGCGCAGCACTGCTCCCACCCGGGTCACCCGCGGATCCCGGCGGAGCTTGAACAGCAGGCCGGCGCCCTCGTTGCGGTCGGCCAGCTCGGCACGTGCCCCGTCAGCCCCGGCGACCATGGTGCGGAACTTGAGAATGGTGAACTCGCGGCTGTCCTTGCCGACCCTGCGCTGGCGGTAGAACGCCCCACCCCGACTGTCCACCAGCACGAGCAGCCCGACGAGCACCATCAGCGGCGCGAACAGCATCAGCAGGATCGCCGCGCCCATCCGGTCGACGACCCCTTTGACCGCCCGGCGGCCCCCGGTGAAGGTCGGCATGCTGACCCGCAGCAGCGGGATCCCGAGCACCGCGTCGATGCGCAGCCGCGGGCCGGCCACCTCCATCAGCACGGGGGCCACGACCATCTCGGCGTCGCTGCCTTCGAGGTTCCAAGCCAGCCGCTGCAGCCGGTCCGGTGACCAGTGCGGGTCCGGTGTGACCGCGACGACACGGTAGCCGTCGCGGCGGACGTGGCCCGCGACGTCCGCCAGTCGGCCGACGACCGGCACTCCGTCCAGTTGGTCACCGTCGAGCCCGAGACCGTCCGTCGTGCACACCGCATCCACCCGCCAGCCGAGGTGCGGGAACTTGCGGGTTCGGGTGACCAGGTCGCGCACGGTGGCCAGGCTCCCGGCAGCGAGCACCGGTCGCAGGCACCGTCCTTCCTTCCGCTGTTTGTGCAGCCAGAGGCGCAGCAGATACCGCTCCGTCATGGTGATGAGCGCGATCGCGGGGATCGCGACGAAGATCCAGAGCTTGATGTTGCGCGAGGTGAGGGCGATCCCGCCGAGCGCCAGTACGACGGTCGCCGCGAACAGTGAGCGTCCGAGCCGGCGGAATTCCTCGGCGCCCTGGCCGAGCACGGCCGGAGCCCACGACCGGCTCACCGCAAGCGCCCCCAGCACCAGCAGCTCGGTGCCGAATGCGAGAATTCCCCACTTCTCATGCCAGTTGGCCGCGTCCCGGGCCCCGAAGAAGTTGCCGATCGCCGCCACCACGAAGGCGGTGGCCACGGTATCGCTGGTGATCACGGCACGGCGGTACCGCTGCTCCCATTCGATCGCGGGCTGGCTGATCGCGCCGTTCGCCAGACGCTCGCGCGCCGACGAAAACGGGCTGACTAGTCCCCCTTGCCGCACAGAACCCCCCAGGTCCCCAGTGGCTCGACGTGTTCGCCCAACACTGTTCCTCCTCCCGGGAGGCCCACGCCCCCCGCACTGTTCCTCCCCTCGGGAGGCCCACGCCGGCCGCATGACATCCCGGCTAGGCCCGGACCGTGCGGCCCGAGCGTTGATCGGTCCCGGCGTGAAGCCGAGAGCGCGCACTTTAGCCCAATCGCCCTATTTGCGGCAGACGCCTCGATGCGTGTTGCGAAATGCAGACATTTCCGTCACGCACGCATGCACTTGGCACGCATTCAACTACCCGGGCGCCCGTCAATCACTGACCACTGCACCCACCCGTTCGATACCGGCACACCCGGCACAGCGCGCGCCACGTCAACCCGCGCGCACCACGGCTCACCCCTGCGTGACCGGCACGGAATTCTGTAACAACCGTCGCCCACCCGGCCTCGAACGGGCCTTCTGCTACCCGGAGAAAGGAGAAAGGGGGTTCTACCTCCCTGCCGCCACCGACGGCCGCCGATCATTGCGCGGCGGACACAACGGTGGTTCAGTGGAAGCTGAAGTTATGAATCGGGGTTCAGAACATCATGGCCTACCGCCCCACCGCCCGTACCGAGGCGACCCGGCTCGCGCATCGCACGTTGCAACCTCGTTGCGCCGGACAGCAGAGGTGTCAGCCCTGTTCGGCGTCGAGCGTGCGGGCCCTTGCCAGCAGCGCCGGCCGCTGCCCGGGGGATGCCGCCGCGGCGAGCGCCTGCCACACCGGCAGGTCGTCCTCGCCCCAGGGGCTGTACGCCCAGTCCGCCAGCAGTCCCGGGTCGCCGCGTGCGATCAGCGAGGCGCGCAGCTGATCGTCGAGACGGCGCCGCAGTCGGACGACGGACGGTGCCTGCGAGCCCGGCAGCAGCGGCCCCGCGTACGCGCTGAGCGCCGCCGCCAACGCACCGGACGCCAGTCTGCGCGCCACGCCGTCGAAGTCGGCGTCGACCGGGGCGGCGAACCGGTAGGGGCGGGAAAGCAGCAGTTCGGGGCCAAGCAGCCTTCGCAGCCGGGAGAGTTCGGCCCGCAGCGTCACCGGGGTCACCGACTCGTCCTCGTACAGCTCGACGAGCAGTTCGTCGCCGCCGAGGCCCTCCGGGTGACGGGCGAGTGCCACCAGGATCTCGCTGTGCCGCCTGCTGAGCCGGATCTTGCGGCCGCTCGCGACGAGCAGCGCCTCGTCCCGGCCGAGCGCGCTCAGCTGTACGGACTCCCCGGCTGGTTCGGGTGCGAGCAGGGCGAGCTGGGACTCGGCGGCGCGCGCCACCGCCTGGACGAACGCCAGGCTGTGCGGATGGGCGAGCCGGTTGCCGCCGGTGATGTCGACGGCGCCCAGCACCCGTCCCGTGTGTGGGTCGGGCAGCGGCGCCGCGGCGCAGGTCCACTGCTGGACCGGGCGCAGGAAGTGCTCGGCGGCGAACACCTGGACCGGACGGTCCACGGCGATAGCCGTCCCCGGCGCGTTCGTCCCGGCCACGGACTCGGACCAGCGGGCACCCTCCACGAAGTTCATCCGGTCGGCGCGTCGGCGGGTCGTCGCGTGCCCTTCGACCCAGAGCAGTCGGCCGTGCGCGTCGCACACCGCGAGAAGATGTTCGCCGTCCGTCGCGTACGCACCCATCAGTTCACGGATCACCGGCATGGCGCGGGCGAGGGGATGGCCCTCACGGTACGGTCCGAGTTCGTCCGGGTCCAGCTCGACCAGGGCCGCACCGTCCGGGCTGACCCGGGCCCGCGCGGAGCGCCGCCACGACTCGCCGACCACGGAGCGTACCGGCCGTTCCAGCCGTCCCGCGGTGGTGAACACCTCGTATGCGTGGCGCAGTTCGCCGAGCCGTTCGCCGGGGTCCGTTTCGGCGGTCAGCGCCACCCAGGGGTCCGTCAACTCCTCTCCCGTCCGGGGGACTCGTGCACCCCCATCGTCGTCGCAGCCGGGCTCTGCGACAACCTCGGTGCGGAGAGTCATCGGACCCGCCGCGGGGTCAGCCGGTGCTGTAGAGGTTGACGAGGCGGATGTAGCGCACCCAGTCCCAGTTGGGGCCGGGATCGGTGTGGTCGGTGCCCGGGACCTGGGCGTGACCGAGAATGTGCGCGCGATCCTTGGGGATGCCGTAGCGGTCGCAGACAGACGCGGTCAGCAGAGCGGACTGCTCGTACAAGGCGTTGGTGAAGTACGTCGGCTGGTCGACCCAGCCCTCGTGCTCGATGCCGACGCTGTGGGTGTTGTAGTCCCAATTGCCCGCATGCCAGGCGATGTTCTGCTCCCGTACGCACTGCGCGACGTACCCGTCCGCCGAGCGCACCACATAGTGCGCGGAGACCTGCTTCGCCGGATTCTGGAAGATGCCGATCGTGTCCGAGAAGGTCGACTGCGTGACATGGATGATCACGTACTGCACCTGATAGGCCGAAGGGCGGTTCGAAGCGGTGTAGTTGGACGTGGACGCGGGCGCCCAGTGCGCCGGCGGGTAGTCGGTGCTGCCCGACGCCGACGCCATGGCGCGGGTGGAAGCCGGCAGCAGAGCCGCCGCGGCGGTCGCCGCAGCGCTCTGAAGAATCCTTCTGCGGTGCATCAAAGCTCCTGTGGGGGGAGAGGGAGGGAAATACGGGAGACGGTGTACGGGGTCAGACCCGAATCCGTAGGTAGTGGCCGATGCTCCGTCAGGTGACGGGGCTTCGGTCGTTTCGGGCTGGTGAGCGAGGTGGGGGCAGGCCGGTGGCCC
>NZ_JBSFYR010000090.1:0-31682 GCF_053599875.1 Streptomyces sp. NPDC005151
ATGCTTCTCTGCTGCCCAGCCCCGCGCTGCCAGATCAGGCCCCCATCACCCACACGAGCACCCCACGACGATCAACGAAAACGTCGAAAGTCGAGCTAGTCAGCACCGGTGACTTCCAGCCAACTTCGGTTGGGTCAGCGGCCGATCGATGTGCTCGGTACCGCGCACGGACAGCGCCGGCGACGAAGATTCCCGTCAACCCATTACCAAGCGTTTACTGAGCAGATACCTTTCTCCTTGGCGGTGGGAGGGGGCGGAGCGATCCGGCCGTCCCTGCCTGCCCCGGAGTATCGCCGTACGTCGTTCGGCCCGTTTTCGGCCATTACGCCTATTTCTCATGGACCGCCGGAAGGAAGCGTTTTGAACGCTCGGAACCGCCGCACCACGGTAGCCGCCGTATCCGTCGCAGGGCTCATAGCGCCGCTGCTGCTGATCGGATCGGGCACCGCCTCCGCCCACAGCGACCCTGCCAAGGAGGCTGCCAAGCTCGCAAAGAAGCTCGTCAAGAAGAGCAACGCCGAGGATGCCTACGAGCATCTGAAGCAGTTCCAGCGGATCGCTGACAAGAACGGGAACACCCGGGTGGCCGGGTCGGAGGGGCACCGGCAGTCGGCCGAGTACGTCGAAGGCCTGCTGAGGAAGGCCGGGTACTCGGTGACCCGGAACGAGTTCGACTACCCGTTCACCCAGACGCTGGCGCAGAGCCTGCGGGTGGTGTCGCCGCAGCAGCAGGATGTCCCGTTGATCGCCATGACGTACTCCGCCAGCAGCCCGGTCGGCGGCATCACCGCCCCGGTCGCGGTGGTGCCGGTCAACGCCACCACCGGCTGCGAGCCGGAGGACTACGCCCCCGGGACATTCACCGGCAAGATCGCGCTGATCAAGCGCGGCGGCTGCGCCTTTGCGCAGAAGCAGGAGACCGCCGCCGGTGCGGGCGCGGTCGGCGCGATCATCTACAACAACACCGAGGGCGCGCTCAACGGCACCCTGGGAGACCCGTCCGTCGCCAAGATCCCGGCCGGCGGCGTCACGCAGGCGGACGGCGAGGCGCTCGCGGCCAAGGCCGCCGCCGGCGCAGTGACCGTCAACCTGGAGATCCGCACCTTCGCGGAGACCCGGCACACCTACAACGTGATCGCCGAGACCAAGGGCGGCGACGCCGACAACGTGGTGATGTTCGGCGCCCACCTGGACTCGGTGGCGGCCGGCCCGGGCATCAATGACAACGGCTCCGGCTCCGCCGGCATCCTCGACGTGGCCCTGAACTTTGCCCACGAGAACGTCAAGAACAAGGTGCGCTTCGCCTGGTGGTCGGCTGAGGAATTTGGCCTGCTGGGCTCGGAGGCGTACGTCAACAGCCTCTCGGCGGCGGACCTTGCGAAGGTCAAGCTGTACCTGAACTTCGACATGATCGCCTCGCCGAACTACGCCCAGTTCGTCTACGACGGCGACGACTCCGACCAGGTCGGTGCCGGCCCCGGCCCGGAGGGCTCGGCGCAGCTGGAGCGGCAGATCACCGACTACCTGGACAGCCGGGGCATCCCGCACGAGGGCACCGACTTCACCGGCCGGTCGGACTACGGTCCGTTCATCGAGGTGGGCATCCCCTCGGGCGGCACCTTCACCGGCGCCGAGGGCATCAAGACGGCCGAGCAGGCAAAGGTGTACGGCGGTAAGGCCGGTGTCGCGTACGACGCCTGCTACCACGCCGCTTGCGACACCCTGAAGAACATCAGCATGAAGGCGTTCGACGCCAACGTCGACGTCATCGCCAACGCGGTGGGCCAGTACGCCTGGGACACCAGCCTTCTGAGCAAGCCGGTGGCGCCGCAGAACACCAAGGGTTCGGCGGGCAGCGGCGGTGGCCTGCACGAGGGCCACGACCACGAGGTCACCGAGTAACTCCCGGTACACACGGGGGGAGGGCTGGACTGTCCGGCCCTCCCCTTCGACGCTGCGGCGGGAGGCGCGGTCGCTACGGTTCCTTGCGGAGGGAGACCCTGGCAGGTGGGCTTGATCCGCTTTGACGGACATCGGAGATCAGGGGCTCAGCCCCGGGAGGATGTCCATCATGGAGAGCATGGGGAAGAAGAAGCCTCGCCCTCGCCGCTCGTTCACGCCGGAGTTCAAGGCCGAGATCGTCGAGCTGTGCCATCGCGGTGACCGCTCGGTCGGACAGATCGCCAAGGACTTCGATCTCACCGAGACCGCAGTTCGGCTGTGGGTCAACCAAGCCGAGGGCGCTGTCACGTTGGCTGACGGGGTGGGAGGATCCTCGGGCTGATCACGGTGGAGGGGGTCGTCCGTGGAGGGCATGTCGCCGTCGTACAAGGGGCACCGGTATCCGGTCGAGGTGATCTCGCACTGCGTGTGGCAGTACTTCCGGTTCCCGCTCAGTTTCCGTGAGGTCGAGGAGCTGATGCTGGAGCGCGGCGGATCGTCTCGTACGAGACGGTCCGCCGCTGGTGCCTGAAGTTCGGTCAGCAGTACGCCAACGGACTGCGCCGCCGGCGGCCCCAGCCCGGCGACACGTGGCATCTGGACGAGGTCTTCATCAAGATCAACGGTGAGCAGAAGTACCTGTGGCGGCCTGCCGACCAGGACGGCAACGTGCTGGACATCCTGGTGCAGAGCCGCCAGGACACGGCTGCGGCCAGACGCTTCTTCCGCACGCTGCTGACGAAGACGGGCGAAGTGCCGCGGATGATCATCACGGACAAGCTCCGCTCCTACGGCGCGGCCCACCGCGAGGTCATGCCCTCCGTCGAGCACCGTTCCCACACGGGTCTGAACAACCGGGCCGAGAACAGTCATCAGCCCTGCGCCTGCCGAAAACCTCATCCGCGCAGGTCATGCGGCATGTTGGTACTCGTGGAGGATGCCGCCGAGTCGTTGGTGTCGTCGGATGTCGAGGTGGGTGATCTGCTGCGGATCGGTGATCGGTGTCGGCAGCGGGTGTAGCGGGCGGGCGTTGGCGATGCCCTGATGGGGCCGGTGGGAGTTGTAGAAGTCCTCGAACTCCCGTAGTGCGTGGATCAGGTGCTGCTGGTTCCAGATCAGGGTGCGGTCCAGCAGTTCGTGCTGGCAGGTCTGCACCCACCTTTCCATGATCGAGTTCATGCGCGGCATCCGCACGCCGCTGAGCACGACCTCGATGCCGGCATCGTTGAGGACGGTGTCGAACAGGGCAGGGAACTTTCCGTCCCGGTCCCGGATCAGGAACCTCGCCCGGCAGCCCGTATCCTCAAGATCCATGGCGAGGTTCTTCGCGGCTTGCGTCACCCAGGATGCGGTGGGGTGCGCGGTGGCGCCGAGAATCCGGATCCGGCGGCTGGCGTGCTCGATCACCGCGAACACATACATTCGTGCCCCGGACAAGGTGACCGTTTCCAGGAAGTCGCAGGCCAGCAGGGCGTCGGCCTGGGAGCGCAGGAAGTCCGCCCACGTGCTGGAGGCCCGTTCTGGCGCCGGGTCGATCCCGGCCTCCTTGAGCATCTCCCAGACGGTGGAGGCGGCCAGCTGGATCTGGAGAACGAGGAGCTCACCGTGGATGCGGCGATACCCCCAGTTGGGGTTCTCCCGCGCGAGCCGCAGGACCAGGGCGCGGATGGAGTGTACGGTCCGCGGCCGTCCCGGGCGTTTGGGCCGGGACTCTGCGGCGTGGCGGCGTGCGACCAGATGACGGTGCCAGCGCAGCACCGTGTCCGGCCGCACCAGCAGCCGCACCCTGCGCAGTACCTGGGACGGCAGTCGGTGCAGCAACGCTGCCAGGAACGCGCGATCGCTCGGGGTGAACCGCACCCTGTCGTTGCCGAGTTGGCGCTCCAGCACCGTGATCTGATGGCGCAGAGCGAGGATTTCCGTGTCCTTGTCCCGATCGCTCATCGGGAGCAGACGCAGCATGGCGAACGCGTTCGTCACGGTCAGGTAAGCCAGTCGCAGCAGCACGACCGACCATCATGCCGGAGCGATCAGCAGCCGGACGAGAGCACCCCAGTCAAGCGCTGCTGCTCGAGACCCCCGTAGATCCTGCACACCGGCTCCCACCAGGGCGGATGAGGTTTCCGGCAGGCGCACCGCCACCGTATGCCGTCGATCAGCTGCCGACGCTTCCATGTCGGCGGCCGCCCTGACTTCTTGCCCATCGGCAACAACGGTTCAAGTCGAACCCACTGGCCGTTCGTCAGGTCACCACGTCTCACGGCGTGTGATCATTCACGACCTTGATCCACTTTCGCAACAGACCCTCGAAGGGCATGAGCAGTCATCAGCCTTCGGTGACAACGCTCAGCTTTCAATGGCAACCACCGACCTGTTCGTGCGGGACCCCTTCGCCGAGCACGCCAGCGAACAGAGCTGACGGTCCGAGATCGGGGACACTTCAGCGGGATCACCGGGCGAGGCGTGCCGTAGACGCCGGGCTTCTACTGGACGTTGTAGTCCTCTTGCAGCTTCTCGGCGTGGTCTCGCAGGAAATTGCCGATGCGGCGGTCGAGAGAGGCGACGACCAGCGCCAGGGGACAGTCGTCGTAGCCGTCCGACATCCGCACCACCGGCAGCCGGTACCAGACACTGCTCTCGTCATCGAGGTCGATCTCCCAGACGGCATCGTCCACGTTGAGCACGATGACCCGGCCGACGTGACGCGCGGCGGCATCGGCGATCCCGCGCTGATCGAAGGTGAGGATTGCGTCTGGGTTGTCGTAGCGCTTGAGCAGCCATGCCTCCAGCTCGTCGAGGGAGGGCAGGTCCACGTCGAGTTCCTTGCCGATCATCGCGTAGAACTCGTCGCGCACGTCGAGGTCCTGGGCGAGCCAGGTCTGGAACTCTTCGCGGGAGTGCATGCGCATCGCGGCAAGATTCATGATGGAAATCATGGCACTAGGAGCAGGGTTCCCGCAAAGTTACAATCCATCCCACTTAAGCCAGTTGGTATAGATATGCCCGCAAGCCGATCAACAGGCGGCGGAGTTCAAGGTGACCGTGGGCGCGATGGAAGTGACGCTCGCCGATGGTTGTCCAGCGGATAGCCTGGCTTGCCCCTCAACCGCGGCCAGGCCGGCGCACGCTGGAGCTGGTGCTCAGCAACGACGAACGGGCCCAGCTGACACGCTGGGCGAAGCGGGCGAAGGCCGCCCAGTTTCCGGCACTGCGCTCAAGGCCGAACCTGCCGACGCAGGACACCAGTGGTCCCTCACGATTTCTTCCTGCTACTTTTTCTGGACCGGTGCAGGGATGCGCCGGTCCAGGCGCGAACTGCGCTCTGACGGCGTGCGGATCTCGATGTTGATCCCCGCAGAGAGCAGTGCGGACATGAGCGGGCCGCTGGGTTCACAGTCAATGAAAATCCAGGTCATCTCCCAGCCCCGGCGGACCAGTTTGGAGTCGCGCTCCACCTCGTACAGGTTGTCATCGGAGAGGTAAACGGTCCCCTCGGCGTACGCCTTGACCTCGGCACCACGCATCTTCGCGGGGTTGCTGTCGTCCACCAGGTCCAGCCTGCGGACCTCCTCCTTGCCGAGTTTGACGGTGTACTCCCTTTCCGGCCAGCCCAGCCTTCTGCGTTCGGCTTTGACGATCTCGTTCGCGCGATTCGCGCGTTCGACATTGGCCCGATAGACCTTTCGCCAGGTCTCCGGGGGCAATTCGCCATGGTCGAGCTTGTACATCCTCCAGCGGGTTTCCTCGTGGGACTTCGAGCCTGGCTCCAACCCCTGGAGCTTGGCCAGCAGCCGCTGGTACTCGGCCATGTCCGCCTTGGCGACACCGCGTGCGCTGACGCCGCTGCTGGGCGTGAGTTCACCGATCTCAATCTTGCCCATGTGTTCCTGAAGCTGGTTGCGCAGGCTGTCGAGCTTGACCTCGGCCTCCGCCAGGGCGTCACTATGCATCGAGGCCATGACCTGCAGGTGCTCATTGATCAGCTTCGGCAGCTTCGCCACCTCGTGCTTGGCGTCGAACAGCGGCTTGTTCGTCGGATCGAGCGCATCCCCGCCCAGCATGTTCGTGATCCGGGCCAGGGCGACCCGCACCCGTCCGAGGAAGCCCTGGTACTGCTGCATCGAGCGGACTGTCGCCTCGTGCAGAACCACCGTGCGCGGCAGGGCATCAGGACTGATTCGGATCTTGATTTCGCCGACCAGGCCGCTCTTGTCCGGCGTCCAGTCGATCTTCACCGAGTCACCCTTCAGGGTGTCGTCGATGACGGCCATCTTGCGGAGATCTTCGGGTAGCGCATTGATCAGCTCAGCGGGTGTCGGGCGGCGGTCCTCGACCTGCGGCTTCGCCTCACCCTGCGCCTTTTTCGCATCCTCGGTCTCGGGGGTGCTCTCCTCCTTGAGGGACGCATGCTCCTCCGGCCTGGCCTTGTCGGCCGGTTTCTTCGCCGTGGGCTTCTGATCCTCGGGTCTTGGGTCGCCTGGCTTCTGCTCAGCCGGCCTCCGCCCGGCCTGTGTCTGGGCAGCCGGTTTCTCGGCGGACGGCGTGGTGTCGGCTGGTGCATGGTCACCGGGTGGCAGCGTCTCGCCGCCAGCCGGGCGTTCGACCGTCGGCGTCTTCCCGGCACTTGCCCGGTCGTTCTCCGCCGTAGTGCCGGCCTTGGCCTCGGCATGGGACTTCAACATGTTGCCTGCCAGGAACAGGCCGTTATTCTGGATCGCCGCGTTCAGGGCATCGGCGCGTGCACGGCGGGCGGCGGCGTGGGTCATGCCGGAGTTCGGGTCGTTCTCCTGCGCGTTGATGGCCAGCATCTGGTCGGCGAACTCGACGTTCCCCCAGATCACGCCCGTATAGCCGATCAGCTCATTGGCCGTCTTGACGCCTTCCGCGAGCGATTCGGCCCGCTGCAGGGCCTGCGCCGCGCTCTCCAGCTTAGACGCGCTGACGGCGCCCTCCTCGACGATCGTGAATGCCTTGCCGACGCGTTCCAAATGCAGCTGGGACACCAGCGCCCCACCCGCGGTCAGGCCACCGAGCACGCCCAGGATGTCGCTGACCGTCTCGCCATTGAGCGAGAGCTTGTGTGCCTTCCAGCGCTGGATCAGCCGGGCGCCGGCGACGGCTGCACCGATCACCGCACCCGCCGTGCCCGCGGAGGCGACGAACAAGCCGACCGCGGCCAGCGTCATCACCAGGTCGTCGATGCGCTTCATGGCGAGCGCGGTGTCCGCCGGCGCGCTCTCGACCTTGAACTGCTTGAGCGCGCCCTTCTCCATGCCGGGCAGGCCCTCGGTGCGGGCGCCGACCATGCCCCGGCCATACTGAGCAGCCCGACCGAACTTCTCCAGCGCGGAGTGGAACGCCTCGCTCGCTGTGTCCCTGAGCTCGCCGATGTAGGCGCCGCCGGTGTCGAGCTGGGTGATGTCGTTGATCATCCAGCGGTGCTTGGTGCCCGTGCCGCCCACTGGCCCGGCCGTCATCATCAGCGGATAGACCTGAGCCGACACCTCGGAGATCAGCGTCGCGTTGACGCGTGTCATCGCTTGTGGCGCAACGTCTCCGCCAAACGTGGCCAGGCGGTCTCGTTCATTGTCCTCGTACAGCTGGATCTGCGCCTTGAGCGTGCCGATCTCCCGCTCGCGCGAATAGGCCGACAGCGACGGGTAGTCGGCCTTGAACTTCTTTAGTTCCTTCTCCTTCTCCTCGAGGCGGCCGGTGAGCAGGGTCACCGGCGAGGCCGTGTACTGCTCCTGCGCCCGCTTCTTCAGATCGCGCAGGTACTCCGCCTTGGCCTTGTTGCCGGACTTGACGGCGAGCGCGATGTCCGCGTCGAGCGCTGCCGTCATGGCCGATGGTTCGTCGAGTGTTTCCTCGAGGGCACTCGCCATCGGCATGACCTCGACGACGTGGCCCGCGACCGACGGCGGCCGGATGATCGGCTTGCCTTCACGGTCCTCGTTCACGGCAGGCGTGGTAATCACTCGGATCAGGTAGATGCCGTCTTCGTCGAGGTTGATCTCTTGCTGCTGCCGCGGCCCGGCGAACAGATCGGCGAGGAAGTGGGCGATCGCGCCGATCGTGGTGATCAGCAGGGACACCGGGGCCAGCTCCAGCGTCACCCGGTTCGCCTCGGCGTTCATCAGCCTCTCGGCCGTGGTTTCGCCTTGCGGGTGCCGGGCGTCCTTGGCCGCGCGTCGGTTGTCCTTCCACCAGTCCTCGAACTCGCGCCTGAACTCCCGGCGGGCCGCCTTGGTGCCGGTGACGTCGGTGCCTTCCCCGGGTGTGGCGGCCTTGAAGTCCTCGATGCGCTGATCGAGGGTGCGCTTGGTCTCGTCGGCCGGCTGATCCTTGGTGTGCGCCGGATCCTTGGCGATCTGCTGGCGCGCGTACTTCGTGATGTCGAAGTACTCCCAGACGTAGTGGATACTCTCGCCGACCTGGCTGAAGGCCTGCGCCGCGACCGTGTAGTTGCCGTTGGCCGACCAGTCCACCTTCGCGGAGTACGTCGGACTGGAGTCGGTGGGCACCATCTTGGGTCCCTCGATGGAGACCGGCCAGGGCGGGCTGTTGGCCGGCAGGCCGTCCCCCCGCCCCGCGATGGGGCTTGCGTAGACCGTCGCTTGCTCCCCGCCGCCCTTGCCGCCGTCGGCACTGGCGATCACCGGCACGAAGTAGATCAGCTCGGCCCGGGACACCGACCCGATCAGTGCTTGGAGCTTGTCCGGTTCGGTCAGCAACTTGCGCAGGCTCAACGATGTCATGGTCTGCTTGGGGTCCCGCCCCTCCTTCTCCGCCTGCTCGCGTTCCTTATCGGTGTCAATCTGTTCCTGCTTGGTCAGCGGGCGGGTAGCGAACACGCTGCGCCCATGGCCCTTGGCGTCGATGTCCAGACGCTGTCGGTGGAGATCGTGTGATTCGAACTCGATGGCGGCCAACGAGCCATCGCGTTGCTCGATGTAGATCCCCGGGACGAAGCTGACCTTGGAATCCTCTTTGAAGGGGACCTTCGGGCCCAGCGGCCTGCCTTGGGTGTTGTACGCCTTGGCAAAAGACGACGTCAGGCCGATGTACACGTAGTTCCGTTGGTCAGCGGCACCGACGTCGGCCAAGCGCAGCGCCGCATCGTCCAGGCCGGATGCGGTGACCTGGAGTCGTTCCCAGTGCTCGGCTTTTGGGTCTTTCTGCTGCGGCTTGACGTCGCTCTTGGCGCCGCCTTTCGGCTGCCGCAGCAACCGGGCCCGGCCCGGTGGCCCCGTCACCACGTGCGCGAGCTCGTGGGTGAGCAGCTCGGCCCCGGCAGGCGTCTGCGGGCTGAACTCGCCCGTGTTGAAGAAGATGTGGCTGCCGATGGTGAAGGCGAGGGCACCGGCGTCCTCGGCCAGGCCGGCGGCCGCATCGTCGGTGTGGATGCGGACGTCGTGCAGGTCCGACCCGAGCCGGCACCCGTATTCCATGGCCATGCCGGGTGTGAGCGGCTGGCCGTGATCCGCCTGGGCGAGGACGGACGGCGGGGTGCCCGGCGGCAACTGCGGACCCGGGCGCCCGGGTTGAAGCCGGGGCGCCGCAGTGCCCTCCAGTGCCTGGGACGCCAGTGCATCGGCGGAGTGCTCGACAGCCTCGCCCGGCCTGGACAGCAGGTGCTGCGGGAGTTCGGGAGCAGGCATCCCCGTAGCTGAAGCCGGAGCGGTCTCAACTCCCATCTGTCACACCCGCTTTCACGACATCACCGGTTCCGCGGCTGTGGTACACACCGATCGTGCGGAACGCCATCCGGCGTCAGCGCAGGCCCTGCGCCAGACGAGTTGACCACGTCGCTGACGTAGGCCAGGCTTGCCCTATACACCTTCGCTTCCGAGGCGGGGGTGATGGCGACGCCGGTCGTGAACGGGCCAGTCAGATCCAGCCCTTGGATGCGTAGCAGGTAACCGACCCGCCCATACACCCGCACCGCCTCGACCGGTGTCCCCGCCACCGCACCCAAGAGCCCCGGCGCGCCGCCGATCCGCGCGAGGGAGGCCTTGTTGTCCATCATCGTGAGGCTCTGCGTGCTGCCCACGTAGTAGGCATGCCGGTCGCGCGACCAGAAGAACGGGATGGCACAGGCCACGACATTGCCGTTGATCATCACCTGGCCGGCGTCCGCGGTGGCTCCGCCTTCCCCACTGAGCCCGACATGAATACCCTGAAGCGCACCACTGACCAGGTTGCCCTCGATCCGGATCAGCCCAGCCCGCATCCCGCCGATCACGATGCCCTGCGACATGCTCCGAGACCTGGCCGCACCGAGCAGGAAGCGGCTGGCCTCGCGGGAGACGTTCAGGCTCCCCGGCGCGAGCAGGGCGCGCCGGGTGAAGCGCTGCAACTGCTTGCGCGGTGTGCTCTTCGACAGTGCCCTCTCGGTGACGGTTTTGCCGAACTGACCGGCCAGCCGCTGGATTACGGCGGCCCCTGCCACACGCATGGTGGCGCCGCCTGCGAGTGGGATCTCGTGCCCGGCCGCTGCCTCGCCCGCGATCACGTGCGACCCGACGAAGCGCGCGATCTCCTCCACGATCCGGGGATGGAGCACAGTGGTGTCCCAAGTCGGCGGTGCGGAGCGCAGCCGGATCTCGTTCCGCGCGATCGTGGCCTCGTTGGCGGATACCACCAGCACACCAGCCTGCTGGTCGCCCACTTCCAGCTTGTTGTCCAGCACGTGAACCGGCCCGGTCGCGCGGTCCCGGTCGAACGTGCCCGCAAGCACCGCCGACTGAGCACGGCCCAGACTGTCGGGACACGCCACCTCGCAGGTGCGGACTGTGACGTCAGCACAGTCGACGAAGGTGATGGTGCCGAGCAGATGTTCTTCTCCGTGGGGGGTTTCGGGCTTGCTCGCGGTGCCGGACTCGGCGCGCAGGTCCCGGACCGTGATGTCCCTGCAGCCCTCGAACCGCAGCAGGCACTCCCTGGTCTGGCTGGTGAGCACGGTTGCCGGGCCGATGCCGGTGACCACGATCCGGGTCTTGTTCTTCACCACGACCGGCGAGTCCAGCCGGTAGGTGCCGGCCGCCAGGCACAGCTCGCCACCGCTGACGGGCAACTTGTCCGCGGCCACCTGCAGATCGTCACCGGGGAAAGCCGTGACCGTGCACGTGCCGCCCTTGATCTGGGTGAGGGCCGGGAAGTGCGGCCTGCAGTCGCTCAGAACCGTCTTGGCGTTCAGGTCCACGACCGCCAGGGCGGTGACGTAATGCCGGGTGCCGTCGGCAGGTGCGGCGCTGATCTCCTCGACGGTGTCTGCGCTGCTGCCTCGCACCCGCACCGCCCACCAGTCGCCGGCCAGGTAGTCGCCGGGGCCGGCCCGGAACGCGACGCCGACGTCCACACCTTCCAGCACGGCAGGCACCTCAGTGGCGGCGCCAACGGTCTGGCCGTCCCATCTGCGCAGACACAGCCCGGCCAGCGAACCACCCACTCCCGGCGCCGACTTCAGTGTGACCACGCTGCCGCCGGCCCCGGGATCGACGTGATCGACCTCGAACAGCGGGCCGTGACCGAGACGGTCGGCGCGCCGTACGAGCGTGCTGACCTCGACCAGGTCGCCGGGGAAGAAATTCACCTCCGGCGAGGGCTTGAGGGTGACCGCCGTTCCGGCCACGTCGGCAGCAACGGCGGCCGCACCGTTTTCGTACGACCAGGCGAATCGGGCGGTCGACGCCGTCCCCGAGTTGAGGACCTCGATCCGGAGCAGCCCGTCGGGCAGTTTTCCGCGCGGATCGTCCGGTGGTGCGCAGGGATCCATGGGGACCGGAGGAGATGTTCGCACGACGTCGAGCAGTCCGGTGCTGAGCGAGTTCTGCGGGAGCGCAGATGCCGCGCCGGCACAACTGCTCGCGTCCACGGTGGTGGCGCGCACCCGCCAGCCCACCCGGGTCCGGGTCATCGTGTCGATGCCGTCGAGCGCCGGGTCGAGCAGTTCGGCCGGATCCTCGGCTGCCTGCACCTCTTCGACGAAGGCGTCGAGATAGATCAACGCGTTGCCGGTGGCAGGCAGCGCGGGCACGGACTCCTGCGAACCGTAGGCGAACAGCGCCGGGTTGACCGCGCGCAGCCCGCCGATCCACATCTCTCCCGCGCCGATCTGCAGCGTGCCGTCCGCCGCGAAGCTCACGCCGAACGCGCTACTGCCCTCGGGGACTCCGGCCGGGCCGATCGCCGCCGCCGCGAGCGTCTGGTTCTCACGGCTCGCGCCGTCCGCGGTGAGGTTGTAGTCGCCGTCCAGCAGCACGCGGCCCTGCTGCATGCGGGCGCCGGTCCACCGGTCGTCCGCGCGCAGGGGCAGGGATGTGTAGTCACCGGTCACGTCATTCCTCCGCGGGGGTGATGTCCAGGTGCGGGTGCACAGTGAGCGGTGTCATCTCCGGCAATCGCTGGGCCAGTCGCAGCGCGAGCGGGCCGCGCCGGGCGTGGTGATAGGCGCCGATCTCGCCGCCGTCCGACGCGCCGGTGAGAATCGGATCCGCCCCGCGCCCGGACGGTGCCGACAGCGTCGGCGCGTAGTAGCCCACGGACTCCACACCGGTCGAGACCATCGCGGGCAGCGGGCCGCTGATGCATGCGAACGGCGCGGGGTGAGCCTGCGGATCGTCCGCATCGCCGAGGTGGCAATAGCGCACGCAGCCCTCAGAGGTGACGATCGTCCGCAGCCCATGCAGGAACAGGCAGTCGGTGGCCTCGATCGTGTCCACCGCGACTGGGCCGGCGAAGGTGCAGGCGGTCGCCTGCACCTGGGGCGGAAACCGGCCGATCGCACTGATCGCGGGGACGATGGTGGGCGCCCCCGGCAATGCACCACACGGGCTGGGCGGTACGCCGGCGCCATCGACGATGCAGTCGGTCAAGGTGATCGGGAACGCGCTGAGGTCGGCCTGAATCGGGCCCAGGTGACAGCGGGTCGCCGCCAGGCGGAGGGCCCAGGCACCGGATTGGACTGAGAGCGTCCGCCCTGCAACGGGATTCATGGTGACGCCCGTCAGCGTGACGGCGGCGACGTCCGCGCCGATCTCCAGGTCGCCCTCGAGATAGCAACCAGCCAGTTCGATCTGCAGCCCGGGGGCGCTGACGGTCAGCGTGTTCGTGATCACCGGTGTCAGGCCGGCCGGTGCGACGATCCGCCAGCGGGTCACGCCGGGAGCAGCAGCGATGGGAGACGGTGCCGGGAGTCGGTCGTTGGTCTCCAGCCGGATCTCGACATCCGGCCCTGATCCCGTGCCGGTACGGGGCACCGCCATCGCCGCGGTCACGGCCGCGTCGAGATCGGCGACCACCTGCTGTCCCGGTGGATGCGGGCACCCGGCTGGGTCGACCACGATCACAGCGCCCGCCCACTCGTCCGCTTCAGCGGTGCTGGCCAGCGCGCCGATCTGCCCGGGCGAGGGCCGGTAGAACATCGCCCGCACGGTGCCGCTCATCAGATTCGAGCCCGGCGACAGCACGCCGCGGGACGGGTCGACCAGCACCTGGTCGGCATCCGGCACGGGCGCTCCCCCACCGGACGGCAGACTGGTCAGCCGGATGTCCGGCCAGAACACCGGATGGCCATCTACGGTGACGGCCAGCAGCATCGGATCCTCCTCCCCGCCGCCGGTCAGCGGATGGTCTGCGCCCAGTGCCCAGACCGGGCCGTAGGTGACCTGGTCGGGCGCGAGTGCCTCGATCAGGCGCCAGGTCGCGCGCAACGGCAGATCACCCGGAGCGCGCGGAGGCCGTAGCGCCAGCGGTGTGCCGGGCGGCCGCTCGTCGTCCGCGTCGCTGGCGATGACGAGCGGATCCGGCCGCAGGTACAGGGGCGCGGGCAACCCGAGCGGATGCAGCGCAAGGCGCCCGTCCGGCAGCGGGCAGGTCTCGGTGAGGTCGAAACGACGCACCTGCCAGGGGAAGAGTGTCGCGGTCGCCGCCGCCGGATGATGCGAGCCGCCGGGGGTGACACTGCGCCGGGCCGGATCCAGGCCGGTTCCGGTGAGCAGGTGTTCCCGTCGCCGCATGGACAGGCTCGCGGTACGCCGCACGGGGTGCCCCAGCTGCTGGCACCACAACGTGGTCTGCCATCCCTCGGTCACCCGGGCCTGCCAGCCGGTGACGACGGTGGCGAAATCCTCCAGCGCAGAGGGAGTTCCGCGGCGGCGGCGCAATGCGGTGACCGAGCCGATCTCGGCACGTCCCGCATCCGGCGGCAGGCCCAGCACCTGCGCCAGATACGGCAAGGCCCAGTCCGCCGCGCTGTCCGGGAACGTGTCGTCCAGCACCCGGTCGACGTCCGCGGCCAGGTCGAGCCACTGCCCCTCCACCGCCTGCAGCAGCGCAAGCAGCAGGGAGGTACTGTCCGGCGGAACGGTGGTGAGCAGCGCTGGCGGCAGCATCGCCAGGAAACGCTGCGAAGGACCGTCGAGCTGCGTCATGCGCTACGGACCCCCAGCGTCGAGGTGCCCACATAGAGCAGTTCGTAGGGTTCGGCCGGCAGGCGGCCCAGCGAGAGGTCGGCCGCGGTGGGCACAGTGAGTCCTCCGGTCAGGGTCAGATCGGTGACGCCGACGACTCCGGTCACCGACTGAGCCACCGCGATCACGTCGCTGCCGTCCAGCGGCACACCGAGCTCGCGCGGGAGCGCGGCCAGCGTGCCTGCCATGTCCAGCATGGCCGCCTCGACCGCCGCGCCGACCGCCGACGGCACGCGCCGCGGATCCGTGACCACGGTGGCGCCGACGGTCAAGGCGCTGACCGCGGCCGCGCAGGCACACAGCGGCACGGTGGTGTCGCGGCGGGCGTCGAGATAGCCGCTGAGCGCCGCCAGCTCCGCGGCGATGGGCGCGCGGACGCCGTGAGCCGTGGCGCGCACGACGGCGATGTGCAGGCCGGACCCTCCGCAGGGGCATCCGGGCGGGCCAGCCCCGCGCCAGGCAACGCTGTGACTGGTGCCCGGCACGGTTAGCGCCAGATCACGCAAGTCGCCGAGCGCCACGGCACGGTCGAGCGCACGGATCCGGGCGGCAGCAGCGCGCCGTAACCGCAGCGGGTCCTCCTGGTCGGCCGCGCCGGTGAGCGCCCCGACCCCGGCGATCTTGCGTACGCCGTTGACGCTCGTCAGCAGTGTGTTGATATCGGTGCTGGGGATCTCGCCCTCCAGGCCGCCGCCCACTCGCCACTGAGCGGTCACGGCGCCGCGGATGGTGGCACCGGCCGGAAATGCGATCATGAGTTGGCCGTCCGCGGCGAGCCTGGTCGTGTACACGGGTTCATCCGCCGCCCGCCCGTAGAGGCTGGGCACTTCGTCGTAGCGGACGCCGCCGACCCAGATGACCAGACTGCTGGTGACCGTGCCGTCAGCCGCCAGATCACCGGTCACCGGCCCGGTCACCACCGCAGTTCCGGCAGCGAGGGTGAGGGCGCCCCGGCTGGTCGAGCCGTGCTGGATCACCGCGACATTCCCGGACGCCGCCCCGCGACTGATCCGGCCGGTGCGCGGATCGGTGAGCGAAATCAGCTGGCCGCCGGGATCGTTCGCCGTGTCGAGGGCATTGGTCGTGCAGCGCGTGAGCTCCCAGCGGGTGGTGCCGTCAGCCGCGGTCGTCTGCACGGCCATGCGCTCGGGCAGCTGCTCCAGCCGGGGATGCACCCGGGCCGACCACACGGTCCCGGCCAGATCGGGCAGCTCGTAGTGCTGGGCCACCTGCCGGTCGTCGGTCAGCAGCACGGTGAGTCCGGGGGTGCGCAGGGAGTTCAGCAGCGGGTGGGCCAGATTCAGGCGTGCCACCCGCTTGATCGTCCCGGGCGCCACGTGGCGGTCCATCGGCTCGACCGACGTGATCGTGGTGACAAGGCAGCCACCGGACTGTCCGGCGTACAGGATGAGGGTCTGACCGGCACTCGCCGCGGTGGCGTCGGTGACGATCACGGAGTTCTCGTCCCACGGGTAGGTCTGCTCGGAGCTCGGATACGGCGCGTTCACCGTCGCGGCGGCGGAGCCGGAGATGTAGGCCAGCGTGTCGAGCCGGTGCGCGAGGGTCAGCTCGGCGCGCAATCGGTAGGCCGCGTAACTCCGTCCAGCCACCTGCGGCATCAGCGGAACCAGGGCCCGATCGAAGTCCAGCAGCGTGGCCCCGAGGTCCGTACCGCGCTTGGTCACCTTGACGATGCCGCGCACGGCCTGCCCGGTCGCGCCGTAGTACGTCGTGCCGGTCATCAGGGCGAACAGCCAGGTCAACCAGTCCTCCCAGGACAGCGGAGCGTCTGTAGCCCTGCCCTCGGAGACGATCACCACCCGGTCGGAGGGATGGAAGCCAGGATCGGTGAGGAACCGGATCTCCTTGCCGGACGGAGCTGTGGGAACGGGAACGGCGGTGATGGTGAGCCCGTGCCATTCGGCGCGCAGCAGCGTGTCGGCTGCCACCTCGTAGACCTGGGCCAGGTGTGAGGGCGTGCCCGGTGCCTGAACCTGTGCGCCGGCCGGCAGCAGCGGCGATGTCCTGGGTGCGATCTCGATCCGGATGAAGCCGTGCGCTGCGGTGCGCTGAGCCGGGCGGTGCCCGACGAGATCGGCCACCCGCCGGATGTCCGTCCAGTCCTGGGCGGTGCCGAGGTAGAGCTCACCGGCGTCCAGTTCGGCGTAGGCGCTGATGCTGTCGGCCACCCGCGACCACAACTCGGCCAGCGTCACCATCGTGGGGTCGCCGGCGACGTCCAGCTGACTGCCCAGTACCGCGTGGCCCGCCGCGTTCCCCGGCCCGCCTACGGGCACGGCAGCCAGGCGGGCGAGCACATCGTCGCGCAGGGCGGTTCGGTCCCCCAGCCGCCGGCGCAGCCGGGTGAGGCCGGGCAACGGATCGGGCAGCGGCACCAGCGGCGCAGGTTCGGGAGTCATCGGCCGCCCTCCAGGGTGAGCCGGATCCGGCCGCGGTCGGGGGCGTTCGGCTCGTCGTCGCAGACCGCGACCTCGGACGGGCCCATCGGCAACACGGAACTGACCGTGCCCGGCGGGTCGGTCAGCCGCCGGGCTTCCGTCACCGCCACCGCATCCACTTGCGGCAGCGCAGCGACAGCTGCGATCACGGCGGAGAGGTAGACTGCCGACCCCATCTGGTGCGCGCCGGGCGCGAAAAGGCCTGGGGCCTTGGGTGTGCCAGGCCGTAGTGCGGCCAGGATGGCGGCCCGCCCGGTCCCGGGATCCGAGCCCGGACGGAGGCACACGGTCAGGCCGATCAGGATGCCCACCGGAGTGGCCACCAGACTCACGACCTCGGTGCCGGCCATCCGTACTGCGTCGAGGCTGGACTGCACCTGCGCCGCCGTGCGTGCCGCCTCCGTCGGATCGCCTGCCGAGCCAGTCACGGCGTCGCCCACCACCGACTCGTACGCCACGACACCCAGCGGCCACGAACCGGACCAGGAGCGCCGTGCCGATGCCCGCTGGACGCTGGGCACCTGCACGGCGAAGCCCGGCAGATCACCGATCAGGACGGCACGGCGCGGGACGGCGGAGTAGGCCTGCGGAGCGTCGCGCCGCACATCGTCCAGCGCGGTGGCTGCCGCCCCTCCGACGCCCGGCGTGATGTTGCGCGCCGTCACGGCCGTGGCATGCTCGTCGAGCACGTCCAGCCAGACGCAGGGCACGCCGACGCCGGATGTGCTGCGCACCAGTCGACGCGTCACGTTGGCCGCGACGTTCCCCACGAGCCCCGCGCCCACCTGATAGCGCGCTGAAACCACGCTTCCGGCAGGAGGGTTCAACCCCAGCGTGCCCGTGCGGAACCGCATCATGGCAGGCAGTTCGTCGTCCGCGTCCACGACGACGCTGAACCCTGCGGAACTGGCACCCAGCATGCTGGTGACCCGTTCAGCGTGCACCCGGGTGCCGTTGGGCAGGGTCACGGTGACGTCGAGTTGCCACGGCCGGCCTCCCGGGGCGTGCGAGAGCCCCGGCGCACCCTCCGGGCCGGCCGCGACGAGCGCGTAGTCGGCCACCTCGTCTAGGGCGGGATCGGCGGGTAGACCGGTCAGCCGGTCCACCGGCGCGAGCGTGGCCGGGCCGTCCACGACCAGACCGTGATGCGCGCGGAACAGCCCGAGCCGGGCCACCCCCACCCGGGCGCCTGCGCGCTGGTCGATGCTGCACGGCACGTCGGCGGCGAGCGCGTCGTTGCCGTCCCAGAACACCCGGATCAGGTCGAGGCCCGGGCTGAGCGGGTCGGTGAAGTCCACCACCGAGGTCACCGTCACCACCTGCGCAGGATGGCTGGCGAGCGGTTCGCGCGGCCACACGGCAGCAGCCGTGCTCGCGGTTCCTCCCGCCCACGCCTGCTGCTGCGCAATGTCGTCCACCGCGACGACTTCGAAGGCCAGCAGGTCGCCCGGCACGAGCCAGTCCGCCGTACTCGCGGTCGCGCTCGGCCGGACCAGGACCGCGCTGGTCGCCCCGGCGGTGAGGGTGGCGTCGTCCTCGGTCCAGTCGTAGAGCGCGACCTCCGCATGACTGGCGCGCACGGTCCGGTCGTCGTCCGTCTCAAGCGTGAAACACGTTGCCTCTGGCGTGATCCGAGCCGCATCACTGGCGGTGTCATCGGGCTTGACCACCGCCGTGGCATCGCTCCCGGTTTCGGCGCTCACCACGATCTGCACTGTGCTGCTCGCGCTGATCGCGGGGTAGACCGGGAAGTCGACCGTGCGGGCGTGCCGCTGCACGCTGGCCCGGCGGCGAGCGGTGGAGAGCCAGCCTTCGGTGGTGACCCGGTCCAAGCGGTAGTGCAGCAAGTCACCGAGGTGGGCGAACAGTTCGGCCAGGGTCACGACGAGGTCGGGCGCGGACAGGTCAGCACCCGGGTCGAGCACCTGCAGCCGCTCCAGCAGCATCGCCCGCAGGGCGGGGTAGTCACGGGCGAGTGTGTCGTAGTCCGGCGGCGTCAGTGGCTGCTGTGGCGCCGGCAGCGCAACGCAGTCGGAGACGTCCCCGCATTCGGGCCGGAGTCTGACCGGCAGGTGGATCCGCAGCGGGTCGACGGCGAGCCCGGCCGGATCCACCCGCAGCTGATAGAGGCCGCGCCCGGGCAGGTTGCCGCCGAGCGTGAGGGTGAGGTGCGAGGGTATCGGCGTTCCGCCGGCATCGGTGGCTGCCGCGACCGGGGCCACCGCCGTGATGGTCGGCCGGGGTGCGCCCGGCGCGGGGCGCAGCGTCCACTTCGCCGGACTAATCAAGGACGGCGGCGGGTCGTCGTAGAACCAGACGTCGAGCAGACGATTCGGCCCGGCCAGCCGGGCGGTGGCCGCACGCAGGCCGATCACCCCGCCCGTGCCGTCGAACAGCGCGCGCGGGCGCTCGACCGGTGTCGCCACCGGCTGGACGGGGAGCGTGTACCGGTCCGGCCCGCTCATTGGCCGGCTCCCGGCAGCGTGAGCATCACATCGCGGTTGGCTCCGGCGGGCAGCGGTCGGTAGGTGACTGCTGCCGTGAGCGTGCTGTCCTGCACCGTCACGACGACGTCGATCACCTGGATCCGGTCGCCCAGCGCATCGGTCAGGCTGCCCCGCGCACGCGCGGTGACCGTCGCGCCCAGCGCCTCGGACAGTGGTTCGAACAACGTGGATGCTCCGAGTCCGGCGCCAAAACCGGGGCGGTGCAGGCGTTCTCCGGTTCCGGTCATCAACACGATCCGGATCAGGTCGTCGAGGTGCTCCAGGTCCGTGGCAGGAGCGAGCCGCCGTCCGGGGCCCAGCCGCCACGGCTGCCGCACGGGTTGGCCGCTCATGTCGCCGTCACCGAGGTCTGCGCCGGCGAGAGCTGGACCGGTCCCTGCGGTGCGTTGGCCGGGCTCATGCAGAGTCCGACGCTGGAGATGGTCAGGATGGCGGTGCCGCCGGCCGTGCAGGCGGTCGAGGAGGTCTTCCACTGCACCGACATGCACGGACTCGGGTTGGGCCCGATCATGAACGGGCAACCGGCGATGGTCACTTGATCGTCCTCGGTGCAGATCGCGCTGTCGGCCTGGGCCGCACTCTGGCTCGGCGATGCGATCGACCCCTGGCCGCCGTGCGGGCAGGTAATGGTCGCTGACGTGGTCAGCACGGCGTCGCCCATCTCAGCCGACCTCGAAGGAGCCGTCGTTGAGCTGCACGCTTCCGCCGGTCAGTTCGACCTTCGCGCCCTGGCCGTTATCGAGCACGATGCCGTCGCCGGTGATCGTGATCGCTGCGCCGCCTGCCGACGTGAGCGAGATGGACTCGTCGTCGTCCGAGATCTCGATCTTGTGCCCCTTGGGCGTGACCAACAGGATCGTGCCTGGACCCGCTCCCGCGACGCCATTGCCCTGGGTCCAGGCCGCACCGGTCCACACGGGTTGCTTCTCCAGGTCCCCGCCGGGCCATTCGACCCAGACCGTCGCACCGACCGGCGGGACCACGGCGAAGCCCGCGCCGTCCCCGGCGTACGGAAGTGCCGGGCGGCAGCCCTTGACCGACTCGCTCAGCAATGAGGGTACGTTCACCTCGAGCAGGCACAGGCCGGAGTCGTCAGAGTTGTCGACAACCACGCCCTCGAACTTGCCCCAGTACCGGTCCGTCACCGCCACGATTCCTCCCGCTGGCACTAGAAACCCACCGCCCCGGCCAGAGCCCCGCCCAAGCCACCGCCCCCGGCAGCCGAGTTGTCGCCGAGCGCGTTGCGGGTGAGCGACACCGACTGCGTATGACCACCGGGCGTGATCGTGTGCCGGACTGACTTCACCAGCCACAACCCCGACACCAGCGGCCCGAGTCCGCGCACCGTCACCGTCCGCCGCGCCCGCAACAGGGGCATCGACGGCGCGGAGAGCGTGACCGAAAGGCCGGCTCCGAAAGCGGAGTTCTCGGCCATCACCCGGGCCGCCACATCCGGCTTCTGCCGTCCCTCCAGGTCCTGTTCGTGCCGCAGTACTGTGACCGCACCACCGAGCGACTGCGTGCCCATTGCATGGCCCTTGCCGTCGTTGACCGCAACCTGCTGACCGCCCTGACCTTCGATGCCGTGCGTGACCTTGACCTGCTGTCCTGCCACGAGCTGCACGTTGACCGACGCGGTTCCGCCCAGTGTGCCGTAGCCCAGATCGAGTTTCGCGGAGGGCGCGGCCAGGGGATCGGTCGGCGCGAAAACACCGATCACTTGGCCCTGTTCGCTGGTGACATAGACATCGAACTGGTTGCGCTCGGCGAGCATCCGCAGGTAGGCCCAGTCCGTCCCGCGCTGGCGCGGCGTGGACGTGTCGGTACCTTCGGGCAGATCGGTCTCGGTGACTTTCGGGGTGCCGATCGCGCCGAGCAGGCTTCTGGCAATGTTCGCGTCGTTGACCCCGCCCCATGGCTTGTCGTGCTCCTCGCGATCCAGATCGGCGCTGGCGTCCAGACCGGCGATGGTCATCGTGGACAGCGTTCCGGCCTGCAGGGACCACGCTGCGCTGGTAGCCCGCGCGGGCACCACCAGGGAGGCATCGCCGCGGGTGATCGCCACCTCGAACGCGGCGAAGGGCTGCACCAGCGCATCCAGCGGGCTGCTCCAGTTGCTGGTGTCGTCCACTGTCGCCGCAACCACGACGCTGACCTGGGTCTGCGCATTCATCGCTTCGTTGACGTCGATGCTCTGCACGGTGTCCAGCGCGGATGCGGGCAGCCGCTTGCCGCCGACCGAAACAGTCACGCGCGTGTCACTCACTGGGAATCCCGATGATCGTTCCGGGTTCGGTGTCTCGGAGAACGTCGGCAAACGGGTTCGCGTCGCCGATCCGCCACCACCCGGTGCTGTCGCCCAGCCCGGCGTTGGCGAGCAGGTCGATCCGGTCGCCCTCGCGCACCTGGTACCTGATCGCAGCCGGCAGCGGTGCAGTGATCCGGGGAACGCCCATGGGGCGCGTGGTCCCGTCGTCCTGGGCTACCGCGATAGTCGTCTGGCCGTCGTAGCGCGAGGCAGTCACAGCATCAGCTCCACACCTTGGGCGACCCCGGCAACAGCGAGAACGCTGCGCGCCGCCTGGTAGGCCTCGGCGAGGAAGCCGGCCATTTTCAGGCCACTGTCCAGATCGGCGGGCCGCAGCACGGTCAGGCCCAGGTCCACGGTGGCCTGGACCGGCAGAAGCGCTGCGTTGAAACCGGTTTCCCGTGCAGTGAAGCTGGTGATGCGCACCGGCACGATCCGGGCCACGCTCCACGCCAGCACCACCAGGGGCAACGAGGGCGCCGGGATCGGGCCACCGCTCTCGCTCCCTCCGGCGAGCGCCGAAACCGCACCCGACAGCGCACCCCCGATCGCCCCGAGCACGCCCAGTTTGCCCGCCGGCTCCATCATCGCCTCGATGGTCGCCAACATCGGCTGCACCCCCATCACGCCGCTGATGGGCTTGTCCACCGCATCGACGGCGTCCAGTTCCAGCTTGATCGTGTACGACTCCACCGGCGCGTTCTGCACCCGCAGGGCCGGGCCGCCCTGCGCGCCCCCGGTGACGGTGATGGTGCGGGAGATCTCGGCCGGGTTGTACTGGAACGGCACCATCGTGGGCACCAGCCCCAGATTCGGGTCGGAGAACGACATCAGCATGCCGCGCATCAGCATCAGGAAATACCCCCTGTGCCGACGGCCTTCGACTGGGCCGCGGCTGCGACGGCCTGCGCGACGATGCTCTCCGGTCCTGCTCCCAGTGCGCGGCCGGCCAGCGCGGCTTCGATGCTGGGCCGCAGCAGGCCAGGCACCGGCATGCTGCCGACGGCGACATCCAGGCGCGGGATGTCCGGTGGCGAACCTGATGTCATCGGCTTCCCCTTGTCACTGTGATGGGTGCCCAAGTACGGCCGCTCTTCTCCAGCTCGCGCCGGACGGCCCTGTGCAGGTGCTGCGCGCCGACCGCTGCGCCGTCGCTGGCCGCGTAGATCTGCGCGGCCACGGCGGCGGCGCGGATCGACGATCCGGAGAGTTCCGCGGCAGCGACGTCTTCGAGGTCCGTGCCGTCGGCAAGCCGGTCGGCCGGCAGCAGCGAAGCCCAAATGGCTTGCCGCGCCGTGTGATCCGGCAGTTCGAACCGCACCGACAGCCGGAGCCGGCGCTGGAATCCGTCGTCGAGCGCGGCCGGCCGGTTGCTGGTGAGCACGCACAGCCCTTCGTGCAGCTCAATGCGCTGCAGCAGGTGGTCGATCTCCAAGTTGGCGTAGCGGTCGCGTGCATCGGTCACCTCGGCGCGGCGTCCGAACAGACCCTCGGCTTCGTCGAAGAGCAGGACGGCGCCCGCTCGCGCGGCCTGGGTGAGCAGCCGGTCGAGGTTTCGCGAGGTCTCCCCCAGCCACTTGCTGACCACCTGCGCGAGGTCGACGATCCAAAGGTCCCGGTCCAGCTCGGCCGCGATCGCCTCGGTCGCCGCGGTCTTGCCGGTCCCGCTCGGCCCGTGCAGCAGGGCCGCAACGCCACGGCCACGCATGCCGGCGCCGGGGAAGCCGGCCAGCACACCGCTGCTGTGCCGGGCGTGCGCCAGCAGATCGTGCAGTCCGGCCAGGGTCGGCTCGGGCAGCACCAGATCGCTGAGGCGCTGGGACGGCGGAACCAGCCGGGCCATTCCGTCCAGCTGGTGCTGCGGGTGCCGGCGGACCGCCGAGTGCAGGTCGGCCACGGTCAGATGCCGGCGCTGCACCTCCGCGGCCGCACGTGCCGTCGCATGCAGTGAGGTGATCGTGGCCTCGGTCAGCCGCATTCGTGCCGCAAGTTGACCGGCTGCGCTCGTGTCCAGCCCGGAGGCGCCCAGCACCCGGCGCCACGCACAGGTCACGCCGGTGGTCTCGATGGCGGCGACGTCCAGCACCTGCCATCCCGGGGCGGACGGCGCACCCGGCAGGGTCAGGCGCAACCGTGCTGGCGGGGTCTCCTCGGCGCCCCACGGCAGGACCAAGCTGAGCCGTTCCAGCAGCAGCGTTTCGGCGACCGGCCGCTGCTGCCCGTCGTCGAGGGCGCGCTCCAGCCGCGCGGCGATGGCGCCCGCGAGCACCGGGCCGTCCTCCTCGTCAGCACAGCGAAGGCTCACCCGATGACCTGCGGTGATCAGTGCACGCGCCTCATCGGCGACGGCACTCAGCCGTGGCGGCAACGAAACCGGTTGCGCCGCGGGAGGTTGCCAGCCGTCCAGCAACAGCGCCGCGGTCGGGGTCAGCCGGACCGGCGCGGCGGCGTCGGCGACCGGGCGCAACAGGCCGTCGGCGACCGGCCCGGAGTCCTCCGGTAGCGCGAGCGGGACGGCCAAGCCATACGGCTCCAGCAGCAGCCGGAGCGCGGACAGGCTCGGGTAGCGGCGAGTGGCGTCGTCGTGGATCCATCCGAACGCCGCGGCCAGCTGGGGATCGACGACCGCCCACCAAGCCGCCGCGATCACCGCTTCGGCACTGGCCGAGAGGCCCAGCCCGGGGAACAGGCCGACCGGATCCCCGGCAGCGGCCGTCACGGGGTCGGGGCGCAGGCCGATCCCGGCGACGGTCTGCAGCTCAGGACGCCCGGCGCCGGCCGGCCCAGTCGAGTCCCAGGCCTGGCGGTACTCCCGCATCACCCGGTCCACGGCGTCGCGCAGAAGCTTGAGGCAGCCGATGGTCAGTTCG
This sequence comes from Streptomyces sp. NPDC005151, assembly GCF_053599875.1. Classification (NCBI taxonomy): domain Bacteria; kingdom Bacillati; phylum Actinomycetota; class Actinomycetes; order Kitasatosporales; family Streptomycetaceae; genus Streptomyces; species Streptomyces sp. NPDC005151. Next base: position 24,559 of record NZ_JBSFYR010000090.1, read on the forward strand.
GCCGGGGTCGCGGGCTGCACCTGCACCTGGACCGACGAAGCGTCGAAGTCACCGTCCGCGCGCGAGATCTCGCGGATCGTTCCTGGTGCGGTCATGGCGCCACCGCCAGCCGGGCCGGCCTGCCGGTGATCGTGCCGGACTCGATGCTGACCCAGATGGAGTCCCCGGCGAAGGCCGCGACCCCGGCCGGCACGGTCACACTGACGGTCTCCGGGCCAGTGTGGGTGTACGGCACGGCCATGCCACCGAACGCGACCCGCCCCTCGCTCAGCACATGCGCGACTGTGAGGGTGGCGGGCTGCCCTGGCTGCAATGGCCCAGCCACCGCTCGGACCACAGGGGCAACGGTGGTGCCCGCTTTTGCCGTGCCCGCAGCGAACCCGGACGCCTGGTTGGTCAGCTCCAGCCCGCGTCGGCCGGGTACCAGCAGCGCGTTCGGCAAGGTTACGGTCAGGCCTGCTGCCGAAGGGACGGCCGCCAGCCGCCAGGGTCCCGTGCTGTGCGTGCTGGCCGGGTTGGGGCGGCCATCCGTCGGGTCGTCCGGGTCGCCGTCCGCCCGGGACAAGGTGACCAGGACGTCGTCCCCGAGACCGGTCGCCGCGACTTCGATGTCCTCGCCGAACGACACCGGTTCGGGCCTGATGCCGGTGATCCGCGGCCCGGCAGCGGGAATCACCCGGACCCTGCGCTCCTGCACCGGCGGCCCGGCGACGAACGCCACCGGCGCCGGCACGGTGACCAGGCTCACCTGGTAGGCGACCGACAGCCGCAGCGACTTTAACCCGCTGGCCCACAGCCCGGTGATGGTCTCCAGAGGCACCGAGTCCAGCGTGATCCGAAGCGGCTCGACCAGCCCGTCCAACGCACTGGTGACCTGGCTGACGGTCTTGGGCGGGTTCGACGTGATCTGTGTGTCCGGCCCGAGCACGGCACGTTCGTTCAGCAGTGCCATCACCACGATCAGCGCGTCGTGCGCCGCGACCGTCTCGTCGCCGGTGGCTGACAGCTCGCCCGGGTCCGCGGTCAGCAGGTAGTGCAAGGTGAGGGCCAGCGGCGGCTTGCCCCGCCGGGTTCGCCACCCGGTCTGCGGGGGTTCCATGTTCATCAACGCCGGGGCTGGTGTGATGCGATAGAGGAACCAGTTCAGTCGTGTGGTGGAGACCGGCCGGTCCAGCGGTCCGGAGGTCACGCCGACGCCTGTCCCGACGGCGTCCTTGGTGATCGCGGTCAGCACGGCGTCCACGCCGGACAGCACGGGTGCCGGTGCGGGAAGCACGCTCATCGCGCACCCGCCGGGGCGTTCATGCCGCCGCGCCGCACGGTCAGACCGCCCGAGTAGGGAGTCAGCAGCGCGAGCGGGTCAGCAGCCGGTCCGGCGTGAGCCGCCTCGTGGATGTGGATCTCCCCGATGGTGACCGGCGGGGGCACAGGCTGGGGCGGCGCGGCAGTCACGGGGGCCAGCTGGGGCTCATGCCCTGTCGTCGCCACGTGCGCCGTCTCGGGCTGCACCCGCTCGGGCCGCTGGGGCCTTACCTCCTCCGGCGGCTGAGCCGTGGCTCGGCGGGCACGCTCCAGCAGGGCTGACGGCTCACTTGCAGCAGCGCTGTCCGCCGGTTCTGTCGCCGGCGGCCGAACGGCGCGAGCGGTCACCGGCTTCTCGTCTCGCACCGTTCGCACGGTCTCGATCGCGAGCGGAGCGGGGGCGGGGACGGCGGGAGGCTCAGGGCGGCCACGCGGCGCCTCGGCCGAAACTGGCTGCGGCCCGGGTTGCGGAACCCGAACACTCCTTGTCGCCGGTTCAGGGTCCTGGGCCGGCGCATGCACCGACGCTGGCTCGACGACGATGGGTGCAGGCGGCGCAGGCAGCACGGTCGCTGCGGGTGGGGACAGTGCCGCTGGTACGCCGCTCGGCCCCGTCCCCGGCTCCCGGGCGGGAACCACCGCCGTAGCGTGCGGTACCTCGATCGCGGTGATGAGATCGGCTGTGCTGGAAACGGATACTGCGGGTAGTGGGTGACTCGGTGACTGCGTGGCCGTCACCGTGATGGGCACCGTCACGGCGACCGCGGACGTCGCGGGTCGGCGCGCCCGAGCGGCCAGCGCGAGCGCCGCACGTGATGGCGGCTCGGCCGAAACCTGCTGGCCCCCAGCCTTGTTGGTCTCGCTCATCCCGGCACCCCCGCAGCCAGTGCGGCGAGGCGGGCCCGGCGCTTCTCCGGCAGCGACTCGATCGTGCTGAGGTCCCACTTGTAGCGCGAGGCGATCAGGTGCACCTCGACGTCCACGTCGGCGACGGCTGAGGCGACCGCCGTCGCGACCAGATGCTGGACGTCGACGTAGTGCTCGATCGGTCCCTGGCAACTCGTGCAGGCCACCCGAACGTTGCCGCACAAGGACTGCTCGGCCCGGTCGAGCGCTGCTTGGTCACGGCCTCCTTCGGCCGGGCCGACCGAGCAGCGGCGCAGCAGTTCCCGGGCCGCCTCGGCCCCGTCCACCGGCAGGCCGAGCAGATCCGCGCCAACCGGCTCGCGAACGCCGGCGCCGGGCCCGCACCAGGAACAGCGAGGCGTGTGCGAGGGAACGTCACTGGCGCCCAGCGGCAACTCGTTCAGCACTCCGCAAGCAGGGCAAGACACCACGAGCTCGAGGTCACGACCGGTCACGGCGCGGTGCGCCACCAGCAACAGCCGGTCGATCACACCGATCGGCAGATCCGCGCAGCCAGGCACGCCGCAGGCACCCAGTAGCGTCAGCACCTCATCGAGCTCGGTGCTCGCATCACTCAGCAACCGCAGCAGCATCACCCGTGACGGGGCCACCAGGACGCCCGGTACCTCAATCACTCAAACCCCCTTGCAGTCGCAGCCTGATCTAGACCACCAGTTCCTTGGGTTCGGTGACCGATGTATCGCGCTCCCACCCTTCCAGCTCGATCTTGATCGACTGGATCGCCACCGCGGCAGTCGCGGCATCGAGCGCCGGCAGGGCCGTGTACTCCGACACCCAGCACCGGTAAAGGTGGTAGCTCAGCACCAGCTGGTTCGCCTCATTGAAGACGTCGACCGTGACGTCCTTCCGGAAGTCCGGCAGGGAGATGCCGGGCGAGGAAAAGCTGGAGACCTTGTTGGCCCACGCTTCGAACGCCGGATCGTGCGTGACGCCGCGATCGAACTGAACCGACGTGTACGTGGTGAGTCCGGGGCTGCGGCGGTCGTGCGACGGGTCGCCACCGACGCGGTGCGTCACCGGCGCCGTGCTGCGGGTGAGGGCACCCATCTTCGACATGCCGGCGACGTACTCCCCGTCCCACTTGATCCGGAACATGTGTGTCTTGTACGGGTCGTGACGCTCGGGGTTGACCGTGAATTCAGCCATCGCTCAGCCCTCTCCGTTGACAACGTGCGTGATGGTGACGACGACGAACTCGGCCGGTTTGAGCGGTGCGAATCCGACGACGACGTTCACGCGTCCGGAGTCGATCGCCGTCTGCGGATTGACCGTGCTGTCGCAGATCACGAAGAAGCTGTCGGATTCGGCCCGAGCCTCGGACTGCTGGAACGCCCCCTGTCGGAACAGCCCGCGCATGAAACCGGTGACGGCGAGCCGCAGTTGGCCCCACAGCACCGGGTCGTTCGGCTCGAACACGGCGAACTGGGTGCCGAGGTAAAGGCTGGCCTCGATGTGGTCGGTCAGCCGGCGGATCGGTACGTACTTGAAAGGATCGCCGCGCAGGTCCGAACCGGCCAGCGTCCGCGCTCCCCAAACCACCAGGCCAGCACCAGGGAAGCTGCGCACCACGTTGATCCCGAACGGGTTGAGCGCGCCAGACACCGGGTCATTCGTCGGATAGGCCACCCCGATCGCACCAGCCAGGCCTGCGGTCAGCCCGGCGGGAGCCTTCCAGATCCCGCGCGAACTGTCGGTTCTTGCCATCACTCCGGCGACCGCACCGCACGGCGGCAGGCCGGCCAGCGAGGAGTCGGGCGTGATGAGCCGGGGCCAGTACAGCGCGCCGTGCGCACCCTCGGCTGCGAACAACCCGGCCTTGGAAATGGCATTCGCCTTGGTGACGCTGGGATCGGGGTCGACCAGCAGGAACGCGTTCTGGTCGGCGCAGTAGGCCAATGCGGTGCTGACCTGGTCCACGTTCGCGGTCGTGACGCCGGGCAAACAGAGCAGGTTGAACCGCGGAAAGTTCAGCACGTCGAGCGCGTTCATGCCCTGGTCCGGGGCCGGGCTGACGATCGAGTCCGCGCCGACGTCGGCACCGTCCGTCCCTCCGGCGAGCGGCCTGGGCACGGCCACGGCGGGCCGGTCGGCGGCGCTGCCCGAGCTCTCCTTGCCACCGGCGGCGATGCCGAGGCCCAGCATATTGCTGGCGTCTCCGGTTCCACTCAGGCCGACCACGACCGCGCTGTCGGGGCTGGTGGTCTTGCTGGTGAGCACGAGCTTGCCGGACGCCTTGGACGCAACAACGGGGAAGCCGCTGCCGGACGCGTTGATCAGCGCGACCAGGTCATCAGTGTTGTGAACGTCAGTGGCATGGCCTCCGGCAAACAGCACGTGATCGACAGGAGCACCTTGATCGACCGAGATCCGGAGCGTCCGGTCGGCGAGGCCCGCGATTCCCGCAGAGAGGTCCACGCTGCCTTCGGACTTGCCTGCCGCATCCGCCGTCTCGGTGCCGCTGACCTCCGCGGTCACCAGCGCACTTGCGGCCAGAACCGTGCTGACGTACCGCGGGTTGCCCGGCGACATGGACAGCTCGGGCCAGGTCTCCTGGGACACCAGCATCGCGGACCCGGTGTCCGGAGCCCAGTCGCGGATCACCAGCGTGAACCGGTCGCTCGGATTCACCGTCGCGGGGACGACCTCGACGAAGATGCCGCTACGGGAGGCGCCGGTGCCGACGCCGTTGGCCCAGAGGCCGCGGCTGCGAGCGCTCAGCGTGACGGTGATGCCGTTCACCGTCGGCAGCGGCAGCTTGGCCTCCAGCGCGTTCGCCGCGAGCGCGCGCACGATGACGGCCTGGCTGCCGCCGTTCGCGAAGAAATGCGCGACGGCGTACCCCATCGGATGATCACCGGTGTCGACGGGATCGCCGAACTGACGAACGAATTCGGCGTAACTCTCGATCGACGTCGGAGTGTCGGACGGTCCCTTGCGGGCTGCGCCGACGAAAGCGGTCACCGATGTCGAGACACCGGCAATGACGTGCGAAGTCGTCATTTGCTCGACGACGTACACGCCTGGATAGGTGGTCTGCACCGGCATCGGAGTCCCTTGGTCGCTGGATGCGCCACACAGAGCGTGTCCGGACGAACGCTCACTGTCAATCAATCCGCCCGCCTAAATCATGATTTTTTTGGGCTGCCGGCGAGCTGCACCCGGTTGGAACAACGGCACGACTGGTAGCGCGCAGCGTGGGATAGGCCGGCGCTCCGCCAGTTCCGCGCCGGCGACGGCTTCGACGCTGAGCAGGCACATCAGCCGCAGCTCTTCGCCCGCGGCGGACAGCCACAGCTCGTCCAGTCCGGTGGCAGATCGCCGCGCAGACGGTCGATTTCCACGCCGTCCCCAGTCTGCTGACCCCGGTGGTGATCGCGTCGCTCAGTCGGCGCTGGACTCGTGCGTCAACGACGACACCCGTCGCGAGCGCCAACCGATTGACCTCGCGCCCATGCCTTGTCACCAAGCGTGTACAGGGCCTTGCCAAGGCCGGGGCATGCGTGCCAAAAGAAAATCGCTCCCATTGCCGAAGCGGGGGAGCGATCTTCAGAACTTCTAATGAACGCGCCGGGATTCGAACCTCTCAACTAGGACACCGATATAGCGACCCAGCCACTGCGACCATGCAGAATGACGAATTCAGCATTAAGTCTGTCACGGCAAGCCGCTCTCGGCAACGATCGCGGGAGGCCGGCGTGGTTCAGCAGCAAGGGCGGCGACCACAGTGCTGTTGTAAGCACCTTGCTGCCCATTACCTTCGTCGTAGATCCCGGTGGGGGTTCGTGGCCTTCGGGGCCGGTATGGCTTCTTGCCCCTGTCCTTGATTGGAGGCGGCGAAGCCGCCGGGTTCCCCCTCCCCCCGTCGACCGAGGCAAACAGGGCCTGAAACGCTCCGGCATGACGGATGGTTACGGGATTCCCCTGGGGCGCGTCCTGGCGGGGGCGAACTGCCACGACTCCCCGTTGCTCGCCCCGACCCTGGACCTGCTGGACGACCTCGGCCGCTACCCGACGACATCACCGTGCACCTGGACGCCGGCTACGACTCGGCCAAGTCGCGCACCACGCTCGGCGAACGCGGCCTCCACGGCCAGATCGCCCACAAGAGCGAGAAGGCACCCATCCAGGCCGGCCAACGCTGGCACATCGAACGTACCCACGCCTGGCAAAACGCCTTCCACCGCCTCGCGCGCTGCTACGAACGCCGCATCAACGTGATCAACGCCTTCTTCGACTTCGCGGACGCCATCATCACGGTACGTAGCCTCATCCGTCGCGCCTGGACCTGTGGGCTCGTAAAGTCATCGCCGCAGGTCGGGACGGTAGAGCGGTCTCGACTGGGATCATGTCCGCCGTGATCCTCTCGATGCTGTACAAAGCAGCCCGCAAACTGCTGTCCGCCCCCGGTGTGCTGCTGCGCCGCGACACCTCCAAGGACGCCGAGTTACTCGTACCCCGCCATGAGAATGCGGTGCTACGGCGTCAGATCGCCGGCCCGGTCCACTACGAGCCCGCGGATCGGTTCTGGCTGGCTGCACTCTCCAGCCTGATACCCCGCCGCCGCTGGCACGAGGTCTTCCCGGTCACGCCCGGCACCCTACTGGCCTGGCACCGCAGGTTCAGCGCCGCGAAGTGGGACTCCAGCGCCCGGCGCGCCCGCACCGGACGGCCACCGACCAAGGCAGCACTCAAGAAGGCGTTGTCACGTTGTTGGGTGTGCGAGGACCTGATGGCGTGCCAGGGCGTGGTCGGCTCGGGTGTCAGCCCTGGGTCAGGCCGTTGCGGCCGTGCCGACGACTCCGGTGACGTGGTCCCAGATGGCGAAGCGGATGGTCATCTCGGCTCGGTGGTCGGAGGCTGTTATCAGGTGGCGGTGGGGTCGGAAGTGGGGTGAG
>NZ_JBSFYR010000091.1:0-31247 GCF_053599875.1 Streptomyces sp. NPDC005151
TCACCATGGCTCCGCCATGGCTCAATCCTCCGCCTTGCGATGCACGCACCCCAGCCCCGCTCCTTCACCCACCCCCCAATTGCCGGTCGGTCTTAATCGAAAAGTTCGAGCCACGCACCACGCTGTTCCCGCGGCCGTGTCGTAGAGTCCTACGACGCGGCCGCGCCACACCTCGGAGCAATCGGGCCACCTGCGTGTCGCAGGTCTCGCGTAGTCTCGAAGGAGCCAGATCCGCAACCGGGATCCACCGGGGGAGGGGACCCACCATGCTCATCGACACCTACGGCCGGGTCGCCACCGACCTGCGCGTCTCACTGACCGACCGCTGCAACCTCCGGTGCACCTACTGCATGCCCGAAGAGGGACTGCAGTGGCTGGCCAAGCCGGACCTGCTGAGCGACGACGAGATCGTCCGGCTCGTCCGTATCGCCGTCACTCAGCTGGGGATCACGGAAGTCCGCTTCACCGGCGGCGAGCCGTTGCTGCGTCCCGGCCTCGTCTCCATCGTCGAGCAGTGCGCGGCGCTGACGCTCCGCCCGAAGATGTCGCTGACGACCAATGGCATCGGACTGAAGCGCACAGCGGCCGCCCTCAGGGCCGCCGGACTGGACCGGGTCAATGTCTCCCTGGACACCCTGCGCCCCGACGTCTTCAAGACCCTCACCCGCCGCGACCGCCACCACGACGTGCTGGCAGGCCTCGAAGCCGCCCACGACGCAGGCCTCACCCCGGTCAAGGTCAACGCCGTGCTGATGCCGGGGCTCAATGAGGACGAGGCCCCCGACCTGCTCGCCTGGGCCGTGGAGCACGGATACGAGCTCCGCTTCATCGAGCAGATGCCACTCGATGCCCAGCACGGCTGGAAGCGCGACGGCATGATCGCGGCAGGCGACATCCTCGCCTCGCTGCGCACCCGCTTCGCCCTCACCGCCGAGGGCGAGGACGAGCGCGGCTCCGCCCCCGCCGAGCGCTGGCTCGTCGACGGCGGACCCCACCGGGTCGGCGTCATCGCCTCCGTCACCCGCCCGTTCTGCCGGGCCTGCGACCGCACCCGGCTCACCGCCGACGGCCAGGTGCGGACCTGCCTGTTCGCCCGCGAGGAGACCGATCTGCGCGGCGCGCTGCGGTCCGAGGCCCCGGACGAGGAGATCGCCCGGCTCTGGCGTCTCGCGATGTGGGGAAAAAAGGCCGGATCCGGTCTGGACGACCCGTCGTTCCTGCAGCCCGACCGCCCGATGTCGGCGATCGGCGGCTAGTGCCGTGACCGGCAATGTTTGCCTCATGAGGAGCGTCGTCCGGTGCGTGCGATCGCAAGGCGGCCGGAAGTCCCCCAGTGGGGTCTCCCCTGCTCGAACGAAGTTGAGAGCTTGGGGAAGGAGCTACCAGGGCTGGTGGCCAACATGGCGAGCGGGCGTGCCGGGCGGCGCGACGGGGCAAAGCTTGCCTGGAGGGGCGCTTAGCCCCGCCCAGCCCCGCCGCAGTGGCGAACGGTCCTCAGTGCCCCTCGGCCGAGGACTCCCACTCCGCCAGCGTCACGACATCCTTCAGGAAACCTCGAACCCCCAGGAACGAGGAGAGATGCTCCCGGTGCTCGTCGCAGGCCAGCCAGGTCTTACGGCGCTCGGGAGTGTGCAGCTTCGGATTGTTCCAGGCCAGCACCCATACGGCGGCCGCCCGGCAGGCCTTGGCGGAACAGATCGGTGCGGTGGCAGCGCTCGCGGCGGCATGTTCGGGGGAGTTCACGGACTCAACCCTAGGGCCCTGCGAGAGCCGGAGAAAAAACGACGCCGAGCAGCCACGGGGGGAGCTGCCCGGCGTCGGTCTGTCGCTCCGACGGGGGATGCGGAGCGCGTAGGCAGTATGTCACGCGGACCGGGGTGCGGTGCACCTGAACCTCATGATTGATCTGACGCTTTTCTTGAGGCTTCGGCATGCCGTGCGCTCAACTGTGCTCATGCGGTTCCGCCCCACCGCGGGCCCGGTCGGCCGCCGGTCCGGGTTCCGCGGGACCGGCCACCGGGGCGGCGTCGAGCATCGGCCGGGCGGGCGGCGGAACGAAGGTCGAGGGCAGCGAAGGGGGTGTCTCCCGGCCCGCGTTGGCGATGACGACGGCGACGTACGGAAGCAGGGCACCCAGGGCGAGCGCCACGATGGCCACAGGCCTCTCGATGTTCCACAGCACTGCGGCCAGGATCACCGAGACCGTCCGTACGGACATCGAGATCACATAGCGGCGCTGCCTGCCGCGCACATCGTCCGCGAGGCTCTGCCGCGCTCCCGTGATCCGGACGACCTCCGCCCCGCTCCGCTTCCACATCACGTCCACCACCCTTCGCCGGGCTCTCCGCGAGCCGCTCCCACGGTACGCCCGGCATCCGCCGGGTTCGAGACCGGGGCACGCCGTATCCATGCATAACCGCACCCTCGTGGCACGTACGGACCCGTCCGACATGCGGCGCACGGCCGATGGGCCGAGACTGGGCGCACATGCGCGACAGCGCGCCGCATGAGGAGGCAACATGGGCTGGCTGTGGGCAATCATCGTGGGTCTGGTCCTCGGTCTGATCGCCAAGGCGATCCTGCCGGGCAAACAGAACATCCCACTCTGGCTGACGACCATTTTCGGCATCATCGGCAGCGTCCTCGGCAATGCCGTCGCGACCTGGATCGGCGTCAATGACACCAAGGGCATCGACTGGACGCGCCACCTGCTGCAGCTGATCGGCGCCGTGGTCGTCGTCGGTGTCGGCGACATGCTCTGGACGTCGATGCGCAGCACCAGACAGAAGGCCTGATCCGGCACGCGTACAGCACACTGCGGCCGGGCACGCATGTCGCGTGCCCGGCCGCAGTGTGCGTCCGTTTCCGGTCAGCCGGCGATGACCTCGATGGCCGCGAGGTTCTTCTTGCCCCGGCGCAGCACCAGCCAGCGCCCGTGCAGCAGTTCCTCACGGGCCGGTGCGGCCTCGCCGTCCGCGACCTTGACGTTGTTCACGTAGGCCCCACCCTCCTTGACCGTGCGGCGGGCCCCCGACTTGCTCGGCGCCAGTCCGGCCTCCACCAGGAGGTCCACCAGCGGGCCGAGCTCGGTGACCTGCGCGTGCGGCACCTCGGAGAGCGCGGCGCTCAGCGTCGCCTCGTCCAGCTCGCCCAGCTCACCCTGGCCGAAGAGCGCCTTCGACGCCGCGACGACCGCCGCGCACTGCTCGGCGCCGTGCACCAGCGTCGTCAGCTCCTCCGCCAGCGCGCGCTGCGCCGTCCGGGCCTGCGGGCGCTCCTGGGTGAGCTGCTCCAGCTCCTCGATCTCTTCGCGGGACTTGAAACTGAAGATCCGCAGGAACTTGGAGACATCCCGGTCGTCAGCGTTCAGCCAGAACTGGTAGAAGGCATACGGCGTGGTCCGCTCGGGATCGAGCCAGACCGTGCCGGACTCCGTCTTGCCGAACTTCGTCCCGTCCGCCTTGGTGATCAGCGGGGTGGCCAGCGCGTGCACGTCCGCCTCCGGCTCGACCCGGTGGATCAGGTCGGTTCCGGCGGTGAGGTTGCCCCACTGGTCGCTGCCGCCGGTCTGCAGAGTGCAGCCGTACCGCCGGTTCAGCTCCAGGAAGTCCATGCCCTGGAGAATCTGGTAGCTGAACTCGGTGTAGCTGATGCCCGCGTCGGAGTTCAGCCGCCGCGAGACAGCTTCCTTGGCAATCATCTTGTTGACCCGGAAGTACTTGCCGACGTCCCGCAGGAAGTCGATCGCCGACAGCCCCGACGTCCAGTCCAGGTTGTTGACCATGGTCGCGGCGTGGGGTCCCTCGAAGTCGAGGAACCGCTCGATCTGGCCGCGCAGCCGCTCCACCCAGCTCGCGACCACCTCCGGCGCGTTCAGCGTGCGCTCCGAATTCGGCTTCGGGTCGCCGATCAGACCGGTGGCGCCACCGACCAGGCCCAGCGGGCGGTTCCCCGCCAGCTGGATCCGGCGCATGGTGAGGATCTGCACCAGGTTGCCGAGGTGCAGGCTGGGCGCGGTCGGGTCGAAGCCGCAATAGAACGTGACGGGACCGTCCGCGAACGCCTTGCGCAGTGCGTCCTCGTCAGTGGACAGGGCGATCAGCCCACGCCACTGCAGTTCGTCGACGATGTCCGTCACGGTCCCGTGTCTCCTTATACGTGTATCGATCGGCAACGGTCAGTCTAGGCGGGTCACACGCCGAGGCTGACCGAGCTCATGTTGAAGTCCGGGATCCGCAGCGCCGGCATCGCGGCCCGGGTGAACCAGTCGCCCCACTCGCGCGGCAGCGTCTTCTCGGTGCGGCCGGCCTCGGACGCCCGGGAGAGCAGGTCGACGGGCGACTCGTTGAACCGGAAGTTGTTCACCTCGCCGACCACCTCGCCGTCCTCCACGAGATACACCCCGTCGCGGGTCAGCCCGGTCAGCAGCAGTGTCGCCGGGTCGACCTCCCGGATGTACCAGAGGCAGGTCAGCAGCAGGGCACGGCCGGTCGTCGCCGCGACCATCTCGTCGAGCGACCGCTCACCGCCGCCGTCGAGCACCAGGTTGTCGATCGCGGGGGCGACCGGCAGCCCGGTCAGCCCCGCCGTGTGCCGGGTGGTGGTCAGACGGTCCAGCCGGCCGTCGCGGATCCAGTCGGTCCTCGACAGCGGCAGACCGTTGTCGAAGACCGAGCCCCCGTCGCCCGACGCATGGGCAATGACGAACGGCGCCGACTCGAGCCCCGGCGCGTTCGGGTCGCTGCGCAGCGTGAGCGGCAGCTCGGACAGCTTCTCGCCGAGCCGGGTGCCGCCACCCGGCTTCGAGAAGACCGTCCGGCCCTCGGCGGCGTCCCGGGCCGTCGACGACCACAGCTGATAGATCAGCAGATCGGCCACGGCGGTCGGCGGCAGCAGCGTCTCGTACCGCCCGGCGGGCAGCTCGATACGGCGCTCCGCCCAGCCCAGCCGCTGCGCCAGCTCCGCCTCCAGCTCGGCCGGGTCGACATCCTTGAAGTCCCGGGTGGAGCGGCCCGCCCAGGCGGAACGCGACCGGTCGGGGGACTTGGCGTTCAGCTCCAGCGTGCCGTTCGGCTGGTCGTGACGCAGCCGCAGCCCCGTCGACGTGCCCAGATACGTCGAGGTCAGCTGGTGGTGCGCGAAGCCGTACAGCTCACGGCCGCCGGCCCGGGCGCGGGCGAAGGCGTCACCGAGCGCCGGGGCGAACTCCGCGAACACGTCGGAACCCGTCTCGGCCGGCGCGTCCGTGAAATCGGGTGAGGAAGGCACACCGGTGATCAGCGGCTGCGCGTCCTCGGCCGGACCTGCGCCACGCGCGGCGGCCTCGGCGGCCCGGACCAGCGGCTCCAGGTCCTCGGCGGTGACGGCGGACCGCGACACGACTCCGGACGCGGACCCCTCGGCGCCGTCGACGGTCGCGATGACGGTCAGGGTCCGCCCCCGGGTCACCCCGTTCGTGGTGAGCGCGTTGCCCGCCCAGCGCAGATTGGCGGAGGACTCCTCGTCGGCGATGACGACACAGCCGTCGGCGGTGGACAGTTCGAGCGCGCGCTCGACGATCTCGTACGGCTTGCTGATGCGGCTCATCGGCCCGCCTCCTGCGTCGTGTTGAGACTGTGCTGCCCCGGGGGACGCCCCCCGGACCCCCGGCCGATTCCGTGTTGACCGTTCATCGGCCCGCCTCCTGCGTCGTGTTGAGGATGTTCACGCCTCGGAAGAGGGCGGAGGGGCAGCCGTGCGAGACGGCCGCGACCTGACCCGGCTGGGCCTTGCCGCAGTTGAAGGCGCCGCCCAGGACGTACGTCTGCGGGCCGCCGATCTTCTCCATCGAGCCCCAGAAGTCCGTCGTCGTCGCCTGGTACGCGACGTCGCGCAGCTGTCCGGCCAGCTTGCCGTTCTCGATGCGGAAGAACCGCTGCCCGGTGAACTGGAAGTTGTAGCGCTGCATGTCGATCGACCAGGACCGGTCGCCGACCACGTAGATGCCGCGCTCCACCCCGCCGATCAGATCCTCGGTGGACAGGCCGCCCGGGTCCGGCTGCAGCGACACGTTCGCCATCCGCTGCACGGGAACATGGCTCGGCGAGTCCGCGTACGCGCACCCGTTGGACCGCCCGAGACCCGTCAGCTTCGCGATCCGCCGGTCCAGCTGGTAGCCGACCAGCGTCCCGTCCTTGATCAGGTCCCAGGACTGGCCCTCGACACCCTCGTCGTCGTACCCGATGGTCGCGAGTCCGTGCTCGGCGGTCCGGTCGCCCGTCACATTCATCACGGGGGAGCCGTACGCCAGCTTGCCCAGCTGGTCGAAGGTGGCGAACGAGGTCCCGGCGTACGCCGCCTCGTACCCCAGCGCCCGGTCCAGCTCGGTGGCATGCCCGATCGACTCATGGATCGTCAGCCAGAGATTCGACGGGTCGACCACCAGGTCGTACGTCCCCGCCTCGACGCTCGGAGCCCGCATCTTCTCCGCGAGCAGCCCCGGGATCCGCTCCAGCTCGGAATCCCAGTCCCAGCCGGTTCCGGTGAGGTACTCCCAGCCGCGCCCCACCGGAGGGGCGATGGTCCGCATCGAGTCGAACTCACCCGTCGTGCCGTCCACGGCGACCGCGGTGAACTGCGGGTGCAGCCGGACCCGCTGCTGGGTGGTGACGGTGCCCGCCGTGTCCGCGTAGAACTTGTTCTCGTGGACGGTCATCAGCGAGGCGTCCACATGCGCGACGCCCTCGGCGCCCAGGAGCCGGCTGCTCCACTCGGCGAGCAGCCCCGCCTTCTCCTCGTCCGGTACGGAGAACGGGTCGATCTCGTACGCCGACACCCAGGTCCGCTCATCGTGCACCGGCTCGTCCGCCAGCTCCACGCGCTCGTCCGAGCCCGCCGCCGCGATCACCTTCGCCGAGAGCTTCGCCATGGCGACCGCCTGGGACGCCACCTTCGCCGCGGCGTCCATGGTCAGATCCACCCCGGACGCGAACCCCCACGCCCCGCCGTGCACCACCCGCACCGCGTACCCGAGGTCGGTGGTGTCCGAGGTCCCGGAGGGCCGGGCGTCCCGCAGCCGCCAGGACGCGCTGCGCACCCGCTCGAAACGGAAGTCCGCATGCGTGGCGCCCAGCGCGCGGGCCCGGGCCAGCGCCGCGTCGGCCAGGGCCCGTAGCGGCAGGGCCAGGAATGACTGATCTACCTCATGGGGCACGTCGGCTTTCCCCTCTCGACCTGTGCGATGTGTTTCCGCAGTGAATCATGCGGCGTGGGCCCGCCAAGGGCCCCTGATTTTCCCGTATTTTTCCGTGATGGTTCCGACGCCGCCCGCTGCCGCACTGTAGGAACCCCACAGTGCCTCGTGGAAGCCACTGTCAGGGGCCGAGTCCTTGGAAAGCGCCCGGTACCGATAGGTTTTCGAGGTACCAGACCGCTATCGAAAGGGTGATCCGTTGAGCCGCTCGGTTCTCGTCACCGGAGGAAACCGGGGCATCGGCCTCGCCATCGCCCGCGCTTTCGCCGACAACGGCGACAAGGTCGCGATCACGTACCGCTCGGGCGAGCCGCCCCAGGTCCTCACCGAAGCGGGGGTCCTGGCCGTCCGGTGCGACATCACCGACGCCGAGCAGGTGGAGCAGGCATACAAGGAGATCGAGGAGAAGCACGGTCCGGTCGAGGTGCTGGTCGCCAACGCCGGTATCACCAAGGACCAGTTGCTGATGCGGATGTCCGAGGAGGACTTCACGTCCGTACTCGACACCAACCTCACCGGCACCTTCCGGGTCGTCAAGCGTGCCAACCGCGGCATGCTGCGCGCCAAGAAGGGCCGCGTCGTCCTCATCTCCTCCGTCGTCGGCCTTCTCGGCTCGGCGGGGCAGGCCAACTACGCCGCGTCCAAGGCCGGCCTGGTCGGCTTCGCCCGGTCGCTGGCGCGTGAGCTCGGCTCGCGGAACATCACCTTCAACGTCGTCGCGCCCGGTTTTGTCGACACCGACATGACCCAGGCGCTCACCGAGGAGCAGCGCAAGGGCATCGTCGCCCAGGTGCCGCTGGCCCGTTACGCGCAGCCCGAGGAGATTGCCGCCGCGGTGCGCTTCCTCGCCTCCGACGACGCGTCGTACATCACTGGAGCCGTCATCCCCGTTGACGGCGGATTGGGCATGGGTCACTGACCACCATGATCGGAATTCTCGACGGCAAGCGCATCCTCATCACCGGTGTGCTGATGGAGTCGTCCATCGCCTTCCACACCGCCAAGGTGGCGCAGGAGCAGGGTGCAGAAGTCATCCTGACCGCCTTCCCCCGGCCCACGCTGACGGAGCGCATCGCCAAGAAGCTGCCCAAGCCCGCCAAGGTCATCGAGCTGGACGTGACCAACACCGAGCACCTGGACCGGCTCGAAGGCCTGGTCCGTGAGGAGCTCGGTTCGCTGGACGGCGTCGTCCACTCCATCGGCTTCGCGCCGCAGGACGCGCTCGGCGGCAACTTCCTGAACACCCCGTTCGAGTCCGTCGCCACGGCGATGCACGTCTCGGCGTTCTCGCTGAAGTCGCTCGCCATGGCCTGCAAGCCGCTGATGAGCGAGGGCGGCTCGATCGTCGGCCTCACCTTCGACGCACAGTTCGCCTGGCCGCAGTACGACTGGATGGGCCCGGCCAAGGCCGCGCTGGAGGCCACCTCCCGCTACCTCGCCCGCGACCTGGGCAAGGACGACATCCGCTGCAACCTGATCTCCGCCGGACCGATCAGCTCGATGGCCGCCAAGTCCATCCCGGGCTTCTCGGAGCTCGCGGACGTGTGGAACACCCGCTCCCCGCTGTCCTGGAACATGGCCGACCCGGAGCCGGCCGGCCGCGGTGTCGTCGCCCTGCTCTCGGACTTCTTCCCGAAGACCACGGGTGAGATCATCCACGTCGACGGCGGCGTGCACATGATGGGTGCCTGACCTCGTACGACCCGGCACGATCCGGCCGCGTACCACCTCCGAGCGGGTGGTGCGCGGCCGTCGTCCGTCCCCGCCCGGTCTTCCCCCGCTCAAGTCGAAAAGACGGTCGATCCACCGCAGAATGTGGTGGAACCGGACTTTTGGTCAGGCTGCGGAGGTGATCGCTGTGCGCCCCACACGTCGCCGAACCCGGGCCCTGCTGGCGGCCTCGGCCGTCGCCGTCGCACTCGCCGCCCCCATAGGCATATCCGTCGTGGGGCGGATGGGCGCCGGAGTGTCCGCACCCGCAGGCCCCACCCCGGACCCCTCCGGCGCCGAATGCCGTACGACGGTCCAGGGCTCCCGGGTGGTCGCCTACTGCCACAACCCGTACCCCTCCATCGACCGGGTACAGCTGCACACCGAATGCGGCCGTTGGTGGGACATCGACGCGGACGGAATACCCGTCGACGTGGCTCCCGGACAGACCGTGCGGCTCGACGACCGCTGCTGGAAGGAAGTCGCCTCCGCCTGGGTCACCCACCGCCGGATATAGATCCACCCCCTTCGGATCAGATCCGTTCCGCCAGACAGCTCAGTGCGTGGCTCGCCGCCTCGGCGGCCGCGGTCTCCACGTCACCTGTCCGGATCGCCTCGACCAGTCGCCCATGGTCCATATGGTTCTCCGGCCGCAGTTCGTGCCCGACATCGACCCGCAGATAGTCGCGCAGCAGATCCCCCAGATCGGCATAGAGACCCGTCAGTACGTCATTGTGCGAAGCGGCGACCACGGCCAGATGCAGCGTCGCATCCGCTGCCACGAACGCCTCCGCGTCTCCCGCGGCCCAGGTCTCCTCGCGGCGCGCCATGAGAGCGTCCAGCTGCTTCAGATCCCGCTCGGTGCGCCGGACGGCCGCCAGCCGGGCCGCCGACGACTCCAGCGTCGAGCGCAGCTCGGCGACATGGCGCGGGTCGGCGGAGGCGAAACGGCGGTGCATCACCCCGGCCAGTTCGCTGGTGGCGACGACATACGTGCCCGACCCCTGGCGGATGTCCAGCAGCCCGTTGTGCGCGAGCGCGCGCACCGCCTCGCGGACGGTGTTGCGGGCCACGCCCAACTGCTCGACCAGCTCGGGTTCGGTCGGAATCCGCGAACCGACGGGCCACTCACCCGAGGTGATCTGATTCCTCAGCTGGGCAATCACCTGGTCGGCGAGTGCCGAACGTCGCGGAGACGTCAGCGCCATGATGCTCCTTGCTCGGGTCCCGGGGTCAACGGATTCTCGGGTCCGCGGGTTTCCCGAGGATTTCCGAGGGTGTCCGAAGCTTCTCAGACGATTGGACAATCAATCATCCCATGATTCTATGATGGGCCCCATGCCCGACGACGAGACCCAGCGCCAGCCCCTGACCCGGACCCTGAACAGGCACACCACCGCGGCGAGCACCCCCATGGACTCCCCGGCCCCGCCGGCCGCCCCAGGTCCCGCCCCCTGGCTGCTCCGCCTGGTCACCGTCGGTCTCGTCCTCACCGCGCTCAACCTCCGCCCCGCCATCACCAGCCTCGGCGCCCTCCTCGAAGAGGTACGGGACGGGCTGCACATGAGCGGCAGCGTCGCCGGTGTCCTCACCTCCGTACCGCCGCTCTGCTTCGCCGTCTTCGGCATCATGGCGCCGCGTCTCGCCCGCCGCTTCGGCCCCGGCGCGGTCGTCTGCGCCGGCATGGTCGCCATCGTGGCCGGACTGATGATCCGGCCCCTCGTCGGCTCCACGGCCGGGTTCCTCGCCGCCAGCGCCCTCGCCCTCATGGGTATCGCTGTCAGCAATGTCCTGATGCCGGTGATCGTCAAGCGCTGGTTCCCGGACCGGGTCGGCTCCATGACCGGCCTCTACTCCATGGCGCTCGCCCTCGGCACCTCACTCGCCGCAGCCGTCACCGTGCCCATGACCGATGCGCTCGGCGGCAGTTGGAAGGCCGGTCTGGGGATCTGGGCCGTGCTCGCGGTGGCGGCGATCCTGCCCTGGATCCCGCTGGTACGGGACCGGCGCGGCGCCCAGGGACAGCCCGCCGCCCAGCAGCACCAGGACGTCCCGGCCCTGCGGATCACCCGCTCCCGCACTGCCTGGGCCCTCGCCTGCTTCTTCGGCCTGCAGGCCACGGCCGCGTACATCACCATGGGCTGGATGCCGCAGATCTTCCGCGACGCCGGGGTCTCCGCCGGCACGGCGGGGGTGCTGCTCGCCGTGACCATGGCCATGGGCGTGCCGCTCGCCTTCGTCATCCCGCGGGCCGCCGCCCGGATGCGGAACCAGGGCCCGATCGTCGTCGTACTCGGCACCTGCGGCCTCATCGGCTACGCCGGTCTCTACCTCGCACCGGCGGGCGGAGCCTGGGCCTGGGCGCTCCTCCTCGGCATAGCCAACTGTGCCTTCCCGCTCGCCCTCACCATGATCGGCATGCGGTCCCGGAGCGGCGCCGGAGTGGTCCGGCTGTCGGCGTTCGCCCAGTCCACCGGCTATCTGATCTCGATCCCCGGCCCGCTGCTGGTCGGGGTGCTCTACCAGCACAGCGGCGGGTGGGGGCTGCCGATCGCGCTGATGGCGGGCCTCATGGTGCCGCAGATGGCGGCAGGAATTCTGGCCGGGCGGGACCGGACGATCGAGGACGAAAGCTGAGATGCGAGACTGGCCCCATGCCAGTGCTCGATCCGAATCCCCAGAACGGTCAGAAGAAGCTTCTCCTCGTGCTCGGAGTGATGCTCCTCATCACGGTGATCATCGGAGTGATCGCTTCGATCGCCTCTCCCTGACACCTGCCCGAGCGCCACGCCCCGACGTCCCCGCCGGGGATGGTGGGGCTAGCACCACCATCCCCTAGGGGGCCAGGGTCAGGGTGAAGTGGGTGGGTCGCCGGATGGGACGGGCGCCGCCGGATCCGTAGGTTTCAGGTATCAGAACCGATGACCCACGGAGGCGGACATGTCGGCCCGTACGTACACCCGATCCCCCCGCCCCGCGTCGTCCGGCGTCGAGATCCGGCTGCCGTGGTGGGCCATCGCGCTGCCTTCGGTCGCGTTCGCCGCCCTCCTGGTGATGATCATGGGATCGGGCCAGGCGCACGCGGCGACGGGCGATCCGGCGATCGGCCGGTTGCTTCAGCGAATCGTGGACCTGCTGACCCTCTGAGGGCGTTCACCCGCAGCGGGGGAGCCCTTCAACACCCTGCGACGGGCGGCACATTTCATGCGAAGCTGAGGTGTATGAGCGTCGACACACCTCGCAGGATCGTCCTTCTCAGGCATGCAAAGGCGGAATGGTCGCAGGACTCCGACCACGAGCGGCCGCTCGCGGAGCGCGGCCGCAAGGATGCGCCCGTGGCAGGCCGCAAACTCGTCGATTCCGGCATCGTCGTCGATCTGGCCCTCTGCTCGACCGCCGCCAGGACGCGCGAGACCTGGAAGCTGGCGGTGCACGAGATGCCACAGCGTCCCAAGACCGTGTACGAGGAGCGGCTCTACGAGGCCTCGCTCGGCGAGCTGATCGCCCTGCTCAACGAGACCCCCGACGAGGCACGGAACCTGCTCATCATCGGCCACAACCCCGGGTTGCACGCTCTCGCCGACGCCCTCTCCTCATCGGCGGAGGGCGACACCCTGACCCGGATGACCCGCGGCGGATTCCCGACCGCCGCATTCGCCGTCATCGAGTTCTCCGGCTCCTGGAAGGGCGTGGAGCACGGCGTGGGCAAGCTGATCGAGTACTGGACGCCGAACGACTGATCCGCGACGGCGTACATGGATGGGCCCGGCACGGGTGAGGTGCCGGGCCCATCCGCGTACGCGGGACTCGAAGCGATCGATCGGTCAGACGAGACCGTCGGCCGCCTCGACCTCTTCACGGGTGATCCCGAGCAGATACAGCACGGTGTCCAGGAACGGCACGTTCACCGCGGTGTGTGCGGCCTCGCGGACGACCGGCTTGGCGTTGAAGGCGACCCCGAGGCCGGCGGTGTTCAGCATGTCCAGGTCATTCGCACCGTCACCGATCGCGACGGTCTGCGCCAGCGGCACCCCGGCCTGCTCGGCGAAACTGCGCAGCAGCCGGGCCTTGCCCGCCCGGTCCACGACGTCGCCTACGACCCGCCCGGTGAGCTTGCCGTCGACCACTTCCAGAGTGTTGGCGGAGGCGAAGTCGAGCCCGAGCCGTTCCTTCAGGTCGTCCGTGACCTGCGTGAACCCGCCGGAGACGACGCCCACTTGATAGCCGAGCCGCTTCAGCGTACGGATCAGCGTGCGCGCACCGGGGGTCAGCCGCACCTCGGCGCGCACCTTCTCCACCACCGACACATCGAGCCCCGCCAGCAGCGCCACCCGCGCGTGCAGCGACTGCTCGAAGTCGAGCTCGCCACGCATCGCCTGCTCGGTCACCTCGGCGACCTTGTCCTCACAGCCGGCGTGCGCCGCGAACAGCTCGATGACCTCGTCCTGGATCAGCGTCGAGTCGACATCCATGACGACCAGCCGCTGCGCCCGGCGGCTCAGCCCGGCGGACACGACCGCCACATCGACGCCGATCCCGGCGGCCTCGGTCGCCAGCGCGGTCCGCAGCTCCGCGGTTCCGGTGCCGGAGACGGCGAACTCGACGGCCGTGACCGGGTACTTCGCCAGGCGGAAGATCCGGTCGATGTTGCCGCCGGTCGAGGTGATCGTGGCCGCTATGGCGGCGGTCGACTCGGCGGTCAGCGGGTGTCCGAGCACGGTCACATGGGAGCGCCCGTATCCACGCGGCCGGTTGTCACCGGTACCGGAGATGATCTCGGCCTGCAACTTCAGTGATTCGGCCCAGCTGTGCACGGTCGCCCGCAGGTCGCCCTCGGTGGTACCGCCCGCGGTGGGGGTGGTGACCAGTGCGCACAGGACGATGCGGCCACGGGTGACGACCTGCTCGATGTCGACGACATCGACCGCGTAGGCGGCGAGCGTGTCGAAGAGTCCGGCGGTGATTCCCGGACGGTCCTTCCCGAAGATCTTCACGAGAAGGGTGGGGGTGTCGGTGCCCTGACGGGACTCAGGGGCCTCAGAGGGCTCGGGAGACGGGGAGGACTGAGGAGACTGAGATGCGCTCATGGTGTTCCCACCGTATCGGTCCCCCTCACGCCCTCGAACCCCCGTCCCGCGGACCGGACAGCGGAAACGGTCCCCGGCCGATCGGCCCGGCCCTTGTCCCCGGCGGGAGTGAGCAGCCCTGCACGGCGCGTGTTCGATGCGGTGGGACATTTAGACCGACCGGCAATTGGGGGGCGGCGTCGCGGGGCTGGGCACGCGCATCTGCTGCGTTGTCGTCAATCACCATGGCTCCGCCATGTCTCAATCCTCCGCCTTGCAGCTGCACGCACCCAGCCCCGCTCCTTCACCCACCCCCCAATTGCCGGTCGGTCCAAGCCCGTCCGGGGGTCCCGCATGTCCTCAAGGCAGGATCGTGCGGCGCCCCGTCCGGGGGCCGCCGTCGGGCCGGACGCGCTCCCGGGTCCGTCCGGCCGTCGCGGACAGCGCGGTCAGCCGGCCTCGGCCGGCCGGCCGGACGGCGGCAACCCTTCCACGTCCCCCGGCCCGGGCCCGGGCCCCGGCGGCGGCGCTGCCGGCCGTACGGGCGGACCGATCGGCCCCACCACCGTCGGCGCACCGTGAATCCCGCCCCTCGCCGGATCCGGATACGGACGCAGATACGGATTGGTCTCGTCGTGCGACGGCCGGTACACCCGCGACGGCGTGTACGGTCCGGGCCCCCCACCGCCACCGCCACCGCTGCCTCCGCCACCGCCGGCCGGCCCCGCCCCCGACGGAACCGCCCCCGCCAACCAGGCCACCGCCGCCCCCACCCCACCCGCGCCCGCACCCCACACCGCACCCAGCAGGGCAGCCGTCCCCGTCCGCCCGTGCAGCTCGATCCCGGCGCCGAACGCGTCGAAGCCCAGCACCGACAGCGACGCATCCGCCGACACCTGCGTCAGCCACACCAGGAGCGCCAGCACCGACGCTGTTACGCCTCCGAGCCGCCCCGCACACCGCCCCACGAACCCGGCCCCGCTCAGCTCCCCCCGGGGCGTGCGGGTCGCGGCCAGCACCCCCGCATACAGCATCATCACCGCGGCGGCGACCGCCAGCAGCCAGACCCGGCCGTCCAGCCCGGCCAGCCGCCCGACCGTCACCGGCTCGTCGGCGGACACCCGTAGCAGCTCGTCCAGCGGATCGGGCAGCACCTTGGCCAGCTCGCCGGTCGCCTGCCCGTCCCACGGCACGAAGAGGCCGAGCGGCACCCCGAGCCACGCCCCGTTCGGCGCCCCGAGCAGCGCGGCGCCCGCGATCCGTTTCGGGTGGGCGTCGCCGACCGCCGCGTACGCCGCGGCCGCGCACCCGGCGACCACCGCGACCAGCAGCACCGACACGACCGCGGACGCCGCAGGCCGCACCGTCCGCTCCACCCATGCCAGCCCGGACGGCAACGGGGTGCGGCGCGAGGCGAGCAGGGCGATGACCAGCACTCCGACAACCCAACACGCCCCAGCAGTAAGGGACGTGGACGAGTCGACGGTGAACCCGACCTGCGCCTGCGTGCGCGCGAGATCCGCCAGCCGGTCCGGCAGCAGCCCACCGAGATCACCGAGCCCGCCGGGCAGACCGCCACCCCCTCCCGCCCCTGGCACCCCGGCCGGCCCCAGCGCACCGCCGTCGATCGTCACGACATCGTGACCTGCCCAGGCGAGCCCGCCGAGCACGGCGACGAACATGACTGCCACCATCCCTGCACGGACCGCGAGTTCGGCACCGGAGACGACCGCTCCCACCCCGCGCAGCGACCGCAGGAAGAAGAGGGAGAGCAGCAGTGCGCCGACCAGCCCCACCCCGAGCGGTGTGACGGCGAGAGCGGTGTGCGCCTCGGCGTCGTCCAGCCCGAACGCCTCGACATTGCCGGACGGAGAGACCGATCCACCCGCTCCCAGCACCACGACGGCCGCCGTCATCGGTCCCAGCGCCCCGGCCGAGTCGGCCCCGAGCAGATGCAGCCCGAGGGCCGCCGTCCCCGCCATCCCGGCCATCGCCCAGCTGACCGAGGCGATGGACGCCAACACCACGTCGCCCCACGGGATACGCCCCGTACTGCCGCCCCCGTTCCCGCGTGCGTACCTCGCCATCAGGACCCCCTCAATCCGCACCGAGATGCCCTGAGTTGACCCGGTCACTCATGATCCGTACGCACTCGTGGGCGCTTACTACTCTCCGAGCCTGTTTCGCCCCCGTCAACGGTGCGTCGCAGCCGGTCTCGATTCGGTCTTGACCCCGCCCGACTTTCGTATCGGTGACTGCTCCTGGAATAGTTCCCCACGATGTTCAGCATCCCTAGACTCCCTGCGATGGGGGTAACTCGGGGGACAACTAGTGGGGCGCGGAGTGCCGGAACTCGTACTGGAATTGAATGGAAGGACCTGGACGCTCGACCCGTCCAGGCCATACACCCTCGGTCGTGATCCACAGGGCGACCTGACGATCGACGACGCCAGGGTTTCGTGGCGGCATGCCACGATCAGCTGGGCGGGCCGGAGTTGGTTCATCGAGGACCACGGTTCCACCAACGGCACCTATGTGCAGGGCCGGCGAATCCACCAGATGGAAATCGGGCCGGGCTCGGCCGTGCACCTGGGCAACGCCACTGACGGACCGCGGCTGAGCTTCAGCGGCGCCGCCGCGGCCGCCGATGTGTACAGCGGTCAGGGCGCGGGCGCGCAGCAGGCCCCCGCCCAGCAGCCCCAGCAGGGCGGCGCGGGCCGGCCGGGTCAGCAGGACCCCGCAGCGCACCAGCAGCAGGCATGGCAGCAGCAGGGCGCGCCGCAGCAGCCTCAGGTCCCGCACCAGCAGGGCGTGGCGAAGCCGCCCGCCGCGGGTGGACCCGGTGGTGCCGCGGGGGCGCCGCCGGTCTACGGAGACCGCAGCCCGACGACGTTCCACCAGGTGGCCCTGGGCAGGGTCATGCGCATCGGTCGTGCGCTGGAGAACGAACTCGTCGTCTCCGACCTCCAGGTCTCGCGCCACCACGCCGAGTTCCACGCGACCCCCGACGGCCGCTTCGAGATCCGCGATCTCGGTTCCCACAACGGCACGTACGTCAACGGTCAGCCCCTCCACAAGTCCGGCTCCGCGCTGATCGGCCCGACCGACATCGTCGGTGTCGGTCACTCGACCTTCCGCCTGGTCGGCGACCGGCTGGAAGAGTTCGTCGACACCGGTGAGGTCTCCTTCTCCGCCCGCCACCTCACGGTGACGGTCGACGGCGGGAAGCAGATCCTCAAGGACGTCTCGTTCGGCGTCCCGGAGAAGTCGCTGATCGCGGTCATCGGCCCCTCGGGTTCCGGCAAGTCCACCCTGCTCAAGGCGCTCACCGGCTACCGGCCCGCCAACCAGGGTGACGTCCTCTACGACAACCGGAACCTGTACAAGCAGTTTGCCGAGCTGCGCCAGCGCATCGGTCTGGTCCCGCAGGACGACATCCTGCACAAGGAACTCACCGTCACCAAAGCCCTCAAGTACGCGGCCAAGCTCCGCTTCCCCGCGGACACCACCGAGGCCGAGCGCCAGTCCCGGATCCACGAGGTCCTCGCCGAGCTCAAGCTCGACATCCACAAGGACAAGAAGGTCACCTCGCTCTCCGGCGGCCAGCGCAAGCGTGTCTCCGTCGCCCTGGAGCTGCTCACCAAGCCGTCGCTGATCTTCCTGGACGAGCCGACCTCCGGCCTCGACCCGGGCATGGACCGCGACGTCATGCAGCTGCTGCGCGGTCTCGCCGACGACGGCCGTACGGTCCTCGTCGTCACGCACTCCGTCGCCGAGTTGGCGATCTGCGACAAGCTGCTCGTCATGGCGCCCGGCGGTTCCGTCGCCTACTTCGGTCCGCCGGAGGAAGCGCTCAACTTCTTCGGCTACACGACCTGGGCCGACGTCTTCTCCGCCTTCGAGAACTACCGCGACTACGACTGGGCGGGCCGCTGGCGCGGTTCGCAGCACTACCAGATGTACGCCGCGGACATCGACGCCGTCGCCGCACAGTCCGTACACATGCCGCCCCCGCAGCAGATGCGCCCGCCGAAGCCGCAGGGCTGGGGGACGCAGCTGTGGACGCTGATGCGCAGGTACGTGTCGGTGATCGCGTCCGACAAGGGCTTCATGGGTCTGATGGTGATCCTGCCCGCGGTGCTCGGCATCGTCAGCGTGGTCATCCCGGCCGACTTCGGCCTGGCCCCGCCGAAGCCGCCGTCCCGGTTCAACGGAGATGCCGGAACGATCATGCTGATCCTCGCGGTCGGCATGTGCTTCTCCGGTGCGGCCAACTCCGTACGAGAACTGATCAAGGAACGCGTCATCTACGAACGGGAACGGGCCACCGGCCTCTCCCGCTCCGCCTATCTGATGTCCAAGGTGATCGTCCTCGGCATGATCACGGCCATCCAGGGCGTCATCATCTGCGGCATCGGCTTTGCCACCCGCGATCTGCCCGAAGAGGGTCTGATCATGCCGCCGGCCGTCGAGCTCTGCGTGACGATCACCGCGCTCGGCTTCACCTCGATGATGTTCGGTCTGGTGATCTCCTCGCTGGTGAAGACCTCCGAGAAGACCATGCCACTGCTGGTCATGTTCGCGATCGTCCAGGTCGTCTTCACCGGCGTCCTCTTCCAGGTGTACGGATCGCCCGGCCTGGAGCAGTTCGCCTGGCTGATGCCGTCCCGCTGGGCCATCGCGGCCGCGGGCTCGACGCTCGACCTGTCGCACCTGATGCCGCCGTGGGACCAGAAGAACCCGACCGACCTGGACCCGCTGTGGGAGCACACGGCCGGTCAGTGGGGGATGAACATCTCGGTGCTGCTGTTCCTCGGCATCATCTGCGGCTTCGCGGTCGCGCGACTGCTGCGCCGCCATGAGCCCGAGGTCATGCGCAAGTAGACATGGGCACCGCGCACACGGAACGCCGAAGGGCGGCACCCGATCCGGGGTGCCGCCCTTCGGCGTATGTCTGTGCGCGATGCCGTGCCGCGTCGATCAGTACGCGCTGTTGACGTTGTCGATCGAGCCGTACCGGTCGGCGGCGTAGTTGGCCGCGGCGGTGATGTTGGCGACCGGGTCGTAGATGTTCATCGAGGTACCGGGGACGTGGTAGGCGTTGAACGTCGGCTGGATGACCTGCAGCAGACCGCAGGACGGGGTGCCGTTCTGGGCGTTGACGTCCCAGCCGTTGATCGCGTTCGGGTTGCCGGTGGACTCCCGCATGATGTTGCGGTGCAGACCGTCGTACGAACCCGGGATGCCCTTGGCCTTCATGATGGCCAGCGCCTCGGAGATCCAGCCGTCCAGGTTGTTGGCGTAGACCGGAGTACGGGCGACGGAGCGCGTGGTGACCTCGGTGGACCGCTTCGCGACATCGGCCTTGGCCTTCGCGGCAGCCTCGGCCTTCGCGGCGGCCTGGGCCTTGGCCTTCGCGGCGTCTGCCTTGGCCTTCGCGGCGGCCTGGGCCTTCGCCTTGGCGGCGGCCTGCTTCGCCCTGGCCGCGTCAGCGGCCTTCACCAGCTTCTCGGCGGTGGAGTGCTGCTCGATGATGCTGGCCTGGATGGTCTTGGCCTGCGGGGCACTGGCGGCGAGGCTGAAGGCCACCGGAGCGGCGGAAGCGGCCTGCGGCTCGGTCTGCGGCTTGGCCGGCGTCTCGGCGTGGGCCGGGACGAGGGAGAGCGAGAGAGCGGCGGCGGCGACAGCGGAGACGCCCGCCACGGAGAGCTTCTGGGTCTTGTTCAGGCAGCGAATACGGCTGGTGATGCTGGACGCGGACATTCAGTCGTACCTCTTCGAATCGCTGGAGTCCTCACGGAGGACGAGACGGAAGCGACGGTTCGCATCTCCGTCGGGGACGAGGGCAATTCTTAGCGGCCGCAAAATCCCGTGGCAAAGGCGTGACGTACGAAGCCGGGTAGTGGATCAGGGGCGCGCTCGAACGGGACGGCCCGCGCTCATGCCCACTCATGTGGCCCTTATCAGTCCACTAGCCGGCTTCGTAAGTGACGTGGGTCCTATGTGCCGCCTCACATCGGCCGCGTAACAACCTCACCAACGGTTGCGTCAGCAATTCGGAGTGTGAGGCTCCAGTGAGGGGAGCAGCAGATGCACGTCCCCGAACTCATGCCAGAGGTACCGGTGCCGCAGCGCCTCCGGGTATGCGCACTGCAGCGCGGCCCGCCCCGCGACCGCCTCCAGCATCAGCAGATGCGAGGCCTCCGGCTCGTGCAGCCCGGTCAGCAGCCCGTCCACCGCCCGCACCCCGTGCTGCGGCGTCACCACCCGATCCGTCCAGCCGACCGCCGGCCGCACCACCCCGTCCGCGCCCGCCGACGACTCCAGCGCCCGCACCGCCGTCGTACCGACCGCGATCACCCGCCCGCCCGTCGCCCGCGCCGCGTTGACCAGCCAGGCCGTCGTCCGCGGCACCTCGAAGCGCTCCGGGTACGGCGGCTCGTACGCCTCAGCCGACGCCGACGCCGACGCCGACGCCCGCAGCAGCGGCAGCGCCCCTGCATCAGACCGAGTGCCGCCACCACATTGGTCTCCAGCGCCTGCCGGAGCCCGCCCAGCGACAGCGCATCGAGCCGCACGAGCGGCTCCGCACCCAGCGCACTCGCATGAGACCGACCGGCAACTGGGGGGCGGCGTCACGGGGCCGGGGCACGCACCTCGCGGCGTTGCCGTCCATCACCATGGCTCCGCCATGCGATGCACGCACCCCAGCCCCGCTCCTTCACCCACCCCCCAATAGCCGGTCCGTCTTACTCACCAGCAGATCGAGCCCGCCGAGCTCACCGGCGGCGGCCACCAGTGCCCCGCGGTGTGCGGCATCCGTGACATCCCCGGGTACGGCTGCCACCCGCGCCCCGCACGCGGCCAGCTCCTTCGCCGTCTCCTCCAGCGCGCTCGCGGTCCGGGCGTCCAGCACCAGATCCCAGCCGCGCTGAGCGAGCGCGGCCGCCGGCGCACGCCCCAGTCCCTTCGAAGCGCCCGTGATCATCGCGACAGGCATGCCAACCGTCCCCTTGTTACCCAGGCGATCACCGATGGACCTCGGCACCCCCAACGTCGCCGTGCCCCACGCCTCGTCCGCGAGCCGCACCCCCGCAAGGCACTTCGACCTAGGGCCGACGCCCTAGGCACCGGCCGTCCACAGGCCGATACGGAACCCCCACCCCCGCCGGTACGGTGAGGCCATGAGCCACAGCCCACCGTCGGGCCTCGCAGCGGTGAGTGCCGCGCTGCTCGCCATGAGCCGGCACCTCGAAGTGCGTGACGTCCTGAAGACCATCGTCGCCTCGGCCCGCGAACTGCTGGACGCCGAGTACGCGGCCCTGGGCGTCCCCGACGACCACGGCGGCTTCGCCCAGTTCGTCGTCGACGGCATAAGCGACGAGCAGTGGAAGGCCATCGGTCCGCTGCCCCGGCAGCACGGCGTCCTCGCCGCGATGCTCCACGAGGCGAAGCCGGAGCGCCTCGCCGACGTCCGCAAGGACCCCCGCTTCGAGGGCTGGCCGGCCGCCCACCCGGACATGTCCGACTTCCTCGGCCTGCCCATCAGGGACGGCGACGAGATCATCGGCGCGCTCTTCCTCGCCAACAAGCGCTGCCCCAAACCCCAGGGCGGCTGCGGCTTCACCGCGCAGGACGAAGAGCTGTTGTCGATCCTCGCCCAGCACGCGGCGATCGCCCTCACCAACGCCCGGCTGTACGAGCGCAGCCGCGAGCTCACCATCGCCGAGGAGCGCTCCCGCCTCGCCCACGAGCTGCACGACGCGGTCAGCCAGAAGCTGTTCTCCCTGCGGCTGACGGCCCAGGCAGCCGCTGCCCTCGTCGACCGCGACCCGGCGCGCGCCAAGGGCGAGCTCCAGCAGGTCGCCGCGCTGGCCGCGGAGGCAGTGGACGAGCTGCGTGCCGCCGTCGTCGAACTGCGCCCCGCAGCGCTCGACGAGGACGGCCTGATCGCCACGCTCCGCACCCAGGTCCAGGTCCTGGACCGCGCCCACACCGCCAAGGTCACCTTCGAGAGCCTCGGTGTACGAGCCCTGCCCGCCGCCCAGGAGGAGGCGCTGCTCCGGGTCTCCCAGGAGGCCCTGCACAACGCACTGCGCCACTCGGGCGCCGAGCAGGTCTGCGTCACGCTCGCCCGTCGTGGCAGCGGCACGGTGCTGCGGATCACGGACGACGGCAGCGGATTCGAGCCCACGGCGACGCGGCAGGCGGGCCGCCATCTGGGTCTGGTGTCGATACGGGACCGCGCGAGCGGTGTCGGCGGCAGGCTCACCGTTGAATCGGCGCCCGGCAAGGGCACCACGATCGAGATGGAGGTCCCCGGTGGCTGACAAGATCATCAGGGTGCTGCTGGTCGACGACCACCAGGTGGTCCGCCGCGGTCTGCGTACGTTCCTGGAGATCCAGGACGACATAGAGGTCGTCGGCGAGGCGGCCGACGGCGCCGAAGGAGTCGCCCGCTCCGAGGAACTCCGCCCCGACGTGGTGCTGATGGACATCAAGATGCCGGGCACCGACGGCATCGAGGCGCTCCGCAAGCTCCGCGAACTGGACAACCCGGCCAAGGTGCTGATCGTCACCAGCTTCACCGAGCAGCGGACGGTGGTCCCGGCCCTGCGTGCGGGCGCCTCCGGTTACGTGTACAAGGACGTCGACCCGGAAGCGCTGGCCGGGGCCATCCGCTCGGTCCATGCGGGCCATGTCCTGCTCCAGCCGGAGGTCGCCGGGGCTCTCCTCGCCCAGGAGGACGGAGGCGCCGGGACCGGCCGGGGGAGCACCCTCACCGAACGGGAGCGGGAGGTCCTCGGCCTGATCGCCGACGGCCGCTCCAACCGCGAGATCGCGCGGGCCCTGGTTCTCTCCGAAAAGACCGTCAAGACGCACGTCTCGAACATCTTGATGAAGCTGGATCTGGCGGACCGCACCCAGGCGGCGCTCTGGGCCGTCCGCCACGGGGTGGCGGGCTGATCAACGCCGAAGCGGAACGATTCCCTCCGGACTGAGATTCATACTGTCGGGTGTATGTCACCCGTACGGCACATCCTGTCGGGCCCGAGGGCGTTGTCCATGGCGTGCTGCGGCGGCCGGCCGCAGCACGCGAGGAGGATCCTGAAGTGAAGAACCTGAAGAAGGCTGCTGCCGTCACCATGATCGCCGGTGGCATCATCGCCGCAGGCGCCGGCGCGGCCTCCGCCACCGGTCACGGCGCGGGCGCCCACGGTGTGGCGACCCACTCCCCGGGCGTGGTCAGTGGCAACGTCATCCAGGTCCCGGTCCACGTCCCGGTGAACGTGGTCGGCAACACGGTGAACGTGATCGGCCTGCTCAACCCGGCCTTCGGCAACGTCGGCCACAACGGCTGACCACCCCGGTTCCCTCGATGCCGGACGGCCCCGAAAGGGACCCGTCCGGCATCAACCATGCTGCCCCACACCACAACTCACGGCCCATCACCACCGAGGATCGAGCCGCAACGGGTCGAGTCACGCCCGCCCGGCATCATCAAGCCCGTCCGGCGACCGAGGACAGAGCGCCCCCCGACGCCCCGGTGCCTCGTCCGCCACCGCCTACCCCCGCTCCCGCCCCTCCACATACGCGTTGTACGCCGCCACCTGCGCCCGCCGAGCCACCCGCTCCACCGGCCGCAGCGCCGCCCCCCGGGCCGTGATCTCCGACGCGCTCACCGCCCCGCCGTGCCCGTTCTCGTACGCCAGCGAGATCAGCAGCCCCACCCGCTGCGCCAGCTCCAGCACCCGTACCGCCCGCGGCGGATATCCCGGAGCGAGCAGCTCCCGCCCCCGCTCCGCCCGCGCCCGGTACGCATCCAGCGCCGCCTCCGCCACCGGCCCGGACCCGGCCACATCGAGCCGCGACAGCGCCGCCGTCGCATCCCGCAACGCCTCCGCGAGCTCCCGCTCCGCCTCACTCAGCGACGGCACATCGGCCGGCGGCGCCTCCCGCACCGGCAGGCAGCGCCACACCACCTCGACGTGCAGATCACCGGCAGGCCCCGCCTCCCGCACCTCGGGCACCAGCCCGTACGGCGCACCGGACGCGACCACCGCCTCCTCCGCCTCCAGCGCCCGCGCATTGAACTCGGGCGGGCCGCTGAGCCCGAGCGGATGCCCCGGCACCGGCAGTGCGACCCGGAAGCCCGTGACTCCCAATCCCCGCAGCCGCCCCAGCGCCAGCGTGAGCCCGACCGGTCCCGCCTCACCCGGCAGCCCCTCGACGCGGTGCACCGCGTCCTCTCCGACAATCGCGAGCGCAGCGTCGTCCGGTGAGACAAGTCCGGCCAGAAGCGCGTTTCCCCATGAGGCCAGCAGCCCCGAGCGTGGTTCCGAAAGCATGGGAACAGCCTAGGGAACCGGACCTAAGAGCTGGAGCACTCCCGCGGTGGCGTAGGTTTTCCCTGGGAGTTGTGCCCACAGGCACGCGACGATCTCGAGACTGCATGGGGAGACAACGCGCTCATGAGCGATGTACTGGAGCTGGTGGACGTATCCGTGGTCCGCGACGGACGCGCTCTGGTGGACGACGTCTCCTGGTCGGTCAAGGAGGGGGAGCGCTGGGTCATCCTCGGCCCGAACGGCGCCGGCAAGACCACCCTCCTCAACATCGCGTCCAGCTACCTCTTCCCGACCAAGGGCAGCGCCACGATCCTCGGCGAACAACTCGGCGGCGTCGGCACCGACGTCTTCGACCTGCGCCCGCGGATCGGTATCGCGGGCGTCGCCATGGCGGAGAAGCTGCCCAAGCGCCAGACCGTCCTGCAGACGGTGCTCACCGCCGCGTACGGCATGACCGCCACCTGGCACGAGAACTACGACGCCGTCGACGAGGACCGGGCCCGCGCCTTCCTCGACCGGCTCGGCATGACCGAGTTCCTCGACCGCAGGTTCGGCACCCTCTCCGAGGGCGAGCGCAAGCGCACCCTGATCGCCCGCGCCATGATGACCGACCCCGAGCTGCTCCTCCTCGACGAGCCCGCCGCCGGTCTCGACCTCGGCGGCCGCGAGGACCTGGTCCGCCGCCTCGGCCGGCTCGCCCGCGACCCGCTCGCCCCCTCCATGATCATGGTGACGCACCACGTCGAGGAGATCGCCCCGGGCTTCACCCACGTCCTCATGATCCGCCAGGGCAAGGTCCTCGCCGCGGGCCCCATGGAGACCGAGCTCAGCTCCCGCAACCTCTCCCTCTGCTTCGGTCTGCCGCTCATCGTCGAGCACGCCGACGGCCGGTACACCGCACACGGCCTCCCGCTGTCCTGAACGCCGGCGTCCTGAACGCACTGTGCCCCGAATGTCCTGATCGAAGCCCTGTCGGCGAGGGACTCGCGGTCCTACCATGACCGGGTGGACATCGATGCGTGGGTGTGGTGGCTGATCGGCGCGGTCGGGCTGGGCATTCCGCTCGTCCTGACCGCGATGCCCGAGTTCGGGATGTTCGCCGTCGGAGCGGTCGCCGCGGCGGTCGTCGCGGCACTCGGCGGCGGCATCGTGGCCCAGGTCCTGGTTTTCGTGGTCGTCTCCGTCGCGCTCATCGCGGTGGTCCGCCCGATCGCCGCCAGGCACCGCGCCGACCGGCCCCAACTGGCCACCGGCATCGATGCGCTGAAAGGCCGTCAGGCCGTCGTCCTGGAACGGGTCGACGGCAGCGGTGGACGGATCAAGCTGGCCGGAGAGATCTGGTCGGCCCGCGCCTACGACGGAGACCAGAGTTTCGAACCCGGCCGGCAGGTGGATGTCGTGGACATCGACGGTGCCACGGCCGTCGTCATGTGACCGAACCGCTCACACGGCGGACCGCGGTCTGCCAGACTCGAAGTCGATCATCATGAGATCCGGACCTCATGAGATCCGACCCCGATCATCGCGATCCGTCGGCAACCGAAGGGCACGAGGAACACGATGCAACCGATCATCATCGTCCTGATCATTCTGGTGGTGCTCGTCTTCATCGCCCTGATCAAGACGATCCAGGTCATCCCGCAGGCCAGCGCCGCCATCGTGGAGCGCTTCGGCCGCTACACCCGCACGCTCAACGCAGGCCTGAACATCGTCGTTCCGTTCATCGACACCATCCGCAACCGGATCGACCTCCGCGAACAGGTCGTCCCGTTCCCGCCCCAGCCGGTGATCACCCAGGACAACCTGGTCGTCAATATCGACACCGTCATCTACTACCAGGTGACGGACGCGCGGGCCGCGACGTACGAAGTCGCCAGCTACATCCAGGCGATCGAGCAGCTCACCGTCACCACCCTCCGCAACATCATCGGCGGCATGGACCTGGAGCGGACCCTGACCTCCCGCGAGGAGATCAACGCCGCCCTCCGCGGCGTCCTCGACGAAGCCACCGGCAAGTGGGGTATCCGCGTCAACCGCGTCGAGCTCAAGGCGATCGAGCCGCCGACCTCCATCCAGGACTCGATGGAGAAGCAGATGCGCGCCGACCGTGACAAGCGTGCCGCGATCCTTCAGGCCGAGGGAACCCGGCAGTCCGCGATCCTCACCGCGGAGGGCGAGAAGCAGTCCGCGATCCTGCGCGCCGAGGGTGAGGCCAAGGCCGCGGCCCTGCGCGCCGAGGGCGAGGCCCAGGCCATCCGTACGGTCTTCGAGTCCATCCATGCCGGCGACCCGGACCAGAAGCTCCTCTCGTACCAGTACCTCCAGATGCTCCCGAAGCTCGCCGAGGGCGACGCCAACAAGCTCTGGATTGTGCCGAGCGAGATCGGTGACGCCCTCAAGGGCCTCAGCGGTGCCTTCGGAAACCTCGGCACCGGCGTCCCCGGCTTCAACACCGGCAAGGAGCGCCGCGAGGAACCCCCGGTCGACTGACGCGTACATACCATCGTGCATGATCAGTGCACCAAGCGCTGATCATGCACGGGGGAATCGGAATGTCCATCTGGGAAATGCTCGCGGTCTTCGGTGCGGGCATGAGCGCGGGCGCGATCAACACGGTCGTCGGTTCCGGAACGCTGATCACCTTCCCGGTCCTGCTCGCCACCGGCCTGCCCCCGGTCACCGCCACCGTCTCCAACGCCCTCGGCCTGATCCCCGGCTCCATCAGCGGCGCCATCGGCTACCGCAAGGAACTCGCCGGACAGCGGCGCCGCGTCCTCAAGCTGAGCATCGGCGCGCTCATCGGCGGCCTCACCGGCGCCACCCTGCTGCTGGCCCTGCCCTCCACGGCGTTCGAGACCATCGTGCCCATCCTGGTAGCCCTGGCCCTCGTCCTGGTCATTCTGCAACCTCGCATCAGCAAAGCCGTCCAGCGCCGCCGCGAGCTCAACGGCACCACCGCCCGCTCCGACGGCGGCCCGCTCCTCGTCGTCGGACTGATGCTCGCCAGCGTCTACGGCGGCTACTTCACCGCCGCCCAGGGGATCATCTACCTCTCCCTGATGGGCATGCTGCTCGACGACACGATGCAGCGCCTCAACGCCGTCAAGAACGTGCTGGCAGCGGTCGTCAACAGCGTTGCCGCGCTCTTCTTCCTCTTCGTCGCGGACTTCGACTGGACGGCCGTCGCACTGATCGCGGTCGGCTCCGCGCTCGGCGGCCAGATCGGCGCGAAGGTCGGGCGCCGCCTCAGCCCCACCGTGCTGCGCGGCCTCATCGTGGCGGTCGGCACGGTCGCCATCGTCCAGCTGGTGCTCCGCTGAACCCGGGAGCCCGCCTCCTCACGGGGACGGGCTTCCGATACGACGATCCACGTAGGCGGTCTACGCCGACTATGCGGCGGTCCGGTCCAGCCACTCCGGCAGCGCCGACCGCTCACCGGCCCCCATCGCCAGCAGCATCGCCTCCGCGGGCGACGGTACGAAGGGCTGCCGCAGCAACGGCATCCCCGCCTGCTCCGGCGTCCGGGCCGCCTTGCGGTGATTGTCCTCGGCACAGGACGCCACCGTATTGAGCCAGGTGTCCTGGCCGCCCTGGGCGCGCGGCACCACATGGTCGACGGTCGTCGCCCGTCGCCCGCAGTACGCGCACCGGTGCTGGTCCCGTATCAGCACACCCCTTCTGGACCACGGCGCCTGTCTTCGGAACGGCACCCGTACGTACCGGCAGAGCCTGATCACCCGGGGTACCGGAATGTCCACGGCGGCACCGCGCATGCGGAGATCGGGATGCGACTGCTCGACAACAGCCTTGTCCTGCAGAATCAGCACCACCGCACGGTTCAGTGTCACCGTCGACAGCGGCTCGAAGCTCGCGTTGAGAACCAGCGTGTCCCGCATCTCGCCCACCTCCCGTGTGCCGCCCGCCCCCTGGCAGGCCCGGATCAACTCTGTCTGGGCGGGCCGGGATGGACAACGCAATAAAAAATGCCCTGCCCTGATCTCTCCAGGACCAGGGCAGGGCAAACAGCAGAGGAACTCTCAGCTCACGGGGTACTACGCGGGACCGGTGTACTCACCGATCAGCTGAGCACGACCCAGTGCGTGGAACCGCAGATTGAACCCGACCACAGCGGGCGACACATCACTGCCCGGCCCCAGCTTCTCGCTGTCCACCGCATACACGGTGAAGACGTAACGGTGGTTCTCCCCGGCCGGCGGCGCGGCGCCGCCGAACTCCTTCGACCCGTAGTCGTTACGGACCTGAACGGCACCGGCAGGCAGCCCCTCGAACTTCCCGCTCCCCGCACCGGCCGGCAGCTCCGTGACCGATACCGGGATGTCGAACACGACCCAGTGCCAGAACCCGCTGCCCGTCGGAGCATCCGGATCGAAGCAGGTCACGGCGAAACTCTTGGTCTCCGCCGGGAACCCTTCCCACCGCAGCTGCGGCGAAGTGTTCCCGGCCGCGAACACCTGGGCGTTCGCCAGCACGGCCCCGGGAGCGAGATCCTCGCTCACCACCGTGAACGAAGGCACCTCGGGGTGGAAGTCATGCGGCAGCGGCGGCCTCTTCGGCTCGGTCACGTCAGCACCTCTCCTGATCGGCTCTGGAGTCTCGCCCCCGACCCTAGAGGCAGTTGCGCTGACCGCCGACCTGGGCGAGCCACTGATTGAGGTATGCCGCCCAGTCGGTCCCCCGGAAGTCGTTCAGACCGACCTTGAACGCCCGGTACGAGTCGCTGCCCTCACTGAAGAGTCCCGGCTTCTTGTCCATCTCCAGCACGACATCCATCTCGCGGTCGTCCGCGACGAACGTCAGCTCGACCTGGTTCAGCCCGCGGTACTGCTGCGGCGGGAAGAACTCGATCTCCTGGTAGAACGGCAGCCGCTGGCGCGTGCCACGGATGTGACCACGCTCCATGTCCGCGCTGCGGAACCCGAAGCCGAGCTGTCCGAACGCGTCCAGGATCGCCTGCTGCGCCGGCAGCGGGTGGACGTTGATCGGGTCGAGGTCGCCGGAGTCCAGCGCCCGCGCGATTTCCAGTTCGGTGGTCACACCGATGTTCATGCCGTGCAGGTGCTGACCACCGAACATGGTGATCGGCGTCTCCCAGGGGATCTCGAGCCCGAAGGGAACGACGTGCACGGCACCGGCCTGCACTTCGAACGCCCCACCGAGCTGCAGCTTGGTGAACTCGATGTCCTGCTTCATCTCCTGGTCGTTGCCCTCGACCTCGACGCGCGCCTGCAGACCGACCGAGAGTCCCTCGATCTGCTGCGCCACGGAACCGCCCTGGATCCGCACCTCGCCCTGGACGACCCCGCCCGGTACGACGTTGAGCTCGGTCAGCTCCGTCTCCACCGAAGCACCACCGGCACCCATGCTCGCGAGCAGCCGCTTGAAGCCCATATTTACTCCTCCTTGGTCTGACCTCTACATACGCGCCACGACCGTAGTCGGTTCCCGGTAACCTCGAACGCCATGATCGAGGGCCTGGACCGTACGCCGCTGACGCGGGACTTCTTCGACCGCCCCGTACTTGAGGTGGCACCCGACCTGCTGGGCCGGACCCTGGTCCGCATCACGGGCGACGGCCCCATCGAACTCCGCCTCACCGAGGTGGAGGCGTACGCCGGCGAGATCGACCCCGGCTCGCACGCCTTCCGCGGCCGCACCGCGCGCAACAGCGTGATGTTCGGACCACCCGGGCACACCTACGTCTACTTCACCTACGGCATGTCAAGGCGATCAGCATGAACGTAATGGATCTTGCTCACCCAGCTGAAGAAGTCGCCCCCAAGCTGCTCGGTGCCATCCTCACCCACGAGACCCCCGAGGGAACCGTGAGCATCGCCATCACGGAGACCGAGGCGTACTCCGGTGCGGCTGACCCCGCCTCCCACGCCTACCGAGGCAGAACACCCCGAAACGCCGTCATGTTCGGACCCGCAGGACACCTGTACGTCTACCGGTCTCACGGTCTCCACTGGTGCGCCAACATCGTCACCGGGGCAGACGGCATCGCTACAGCTGTCCTCATCCGGGCAGGCAGGGTCATCGAAGGAGAAGACCTGGCACGCAAGAGGCGAGGGAGCAAGGTCGAGAGTCCACGTCTCGCGCGGGGGCCGGGGAACTTCTGCCAAGCGCTCGGCATCACGGCAGAGCACAACGGCACAGACCTACTGACAGGCGCCTCGGTCACGCTGTCCGAGGGTGAGCCAGTACCCGCCGCACTCATCCGGGTTGGTCCTCGGGTAGGCGTGAGCAGAGCCCACGACTGGCAGCACCGCTTCTACCTCGCCGGTGATCCAACAGTCTCGGCGTACCGACTGAGCCCGAGAGCCAAGCCGTCCACCGGAGCCTGAGCCGCTGTGCGCCTCGCTCGCGGCTCACCGGTGAGTCGGCGCGGAGTTGGACCCGAAGATGCGTGATCACTCGCGAGCGTGGCGCGTGACGCGTTCCTGGCCGGTCGGGTGACTGTCGACGTGCGCCGACCCGGACCGGAGGGGTGGGGGGATGACCCCTTGGTGCGTTCTTCCGCACCGCCAGGATCACGGTTACAACGGGGTACATCAACGGACGGCCGAACAAAGCAGCACCACACGGGAGGGCTCCCCCTCTGTGACAACCTCAGGTGAGTCGGGGAGAACCCGGAAACATCTGACTGGGTGGAGAGACGAGTAGTGCTGTACCGATGACCGTTCTGACCTCAGCCCGGCGGGCGGGGGATGCTGGAGAAGTGACCTCCCGCCCGGATCCCCAGGTCCCCGCCAAGGCCAAGCGCCGCAGCTTCACCGCGGACTTCAAGATGAAGGTCCTCGCCGAGTACGAGGCCGCCCCCGAGGGTGAGCGGGGGAAGGTGCTGCGCAGGTACGGGCTGCACTCGTCGCA